>NZ_FOIS01000001.1:900000-1181767 GCF_900110455.1 Natrinema salifodinae
GCGGTTCGCGACGGGTGTCTCGAATCGACGCGACCCCGGCCCATTGCCGGCTGCTAACCGCCGACCGCCGGCCTGGCGATCAGAACTGGTAGCGCCGCTCGTCGTCCATCGTCGGATACTGGTCCGCGCCGGTCATCTCCTCGAAGGTCATGCCGGAGAGGTACTCGTCGTAGGTGACGTCGTAGTCCGACCGGAGCTGGAAGTCGAGCTTGCCGGTGTCGACGGTCGACTGGAAGAGCATGTGGATCGCCCGCCGGACGAGTTCGTCAGTCGCCTCGGGTTCGAGGGCGGTCTCGAGCAGGGCGAGTTCGTTGCGCGTCTCGCGGTCGAGCGAAACGGTCAGCTCGTCGCCGATCCCGGCGTAGGAATCCGTGACGTCGTCGGTGAGATCGTCCAGGCTCATACGGAAGGGGAATCGAGCCGACGGCATAGGGCTTTCGTGGTCGGGTCGAGGACGGACCCGGTGTCGCCGAATCATCACTGATAAACCGTCGCTTCCCTAATCCTCGCCGATGACAACCGGGGCCGAGGAGTGGACGCTGCCCGACGACCGCCAGGCCGTTCGGCGAGCGCTGGTCGCCTGGTACGAGGACGACCACCGCGAGTTCCCCTGGCGGCGGACGGACGATCCCTACGAGATCCTCGTCAGCGAGGTGATGAGCCAGCAGACCCAGCTCGGCCGTGTCGTCGAGGCCTGGGAGGAATTCCTCGAGCGCTGGCCGACGACCGCGGACCTGGCCGCGACCGACCGCGCGGACGTCGTGGGTTTTTGGACGGATCACAGCCTGGGCTACAACAACCGGGCGAAGTACCTCCACGAGGCGGCCCGCCAGGTCGAGGAGGAGTACGACGGGGCGTTTCCGACTACGCCCGACGAACTCCAGGAGCTAATGGGCGTCGGGCCGTACACGGCCAATGCGGTCGCGAGTTTCGCCTTCAACAACGGTGACGCGGTCGTCGACACGAACGTCAAGCGGGTGCTCTACCGAGCGTTCGACGTGCCGGACGACGACGCGGCCTTCGAGGAAGCGGCGCGCGAACTCATGCCCGAGGGCCGTTCGCGGGTCTGGAACAACGCGATCATGGAACTGGGCGGCGTCGCCTGCGAGCAGACGCCCCGGTGTGACGAGACGGGGTGTCCGTGGCGCGAGTGGTGCGGGGCCTACGCCAGCGGCGACTTCACCGCCCCTGACGTACCCACGCAACCGAGTTTCGAGGGGAGCCGCCGGCAGTTCCGCGGGCGCGTGATCGGGACCCTCCGCGAGTACGACGAACTCGACCTCGACACGCTCGGCCACCGTATCCGCGTCGATTACGCCCCCGACGGCGAGTACGGCCGCGAGTGGCTTCGAGGCCTCCTCGACGACCTGGCCGATGACGGACTCGTCGAAACGGGAGAGCGCGACGGGGAGGTCGTCGCCCGACTCCATCGATAACCGGTCCGGCGTCCCTGCGCACCGCTACAGGTGCAAGGTCGTGCGCTGATTTCGTCGCGGGACCGGTCACAGCGGACGGCACGCCGGAGAGTCGACGACGGTCGTCACGTCCCGTCGATCCCGTCGAGTCTGAACGAACGCGCGGCGGCGACGCCTGAGAAATGAGCGACACAACCGTCGACGCCCGACCGCCTCGACTCGTCGACCGATCGGTCTTCCGCAACCGGTTCCGTTCGCCGTTTGAAAACGCCGAACAGCCTGCATTCCCTGTCAGCCAAATTTCTGCGCTGGCCACCTGAAACGAGTGTCCGACGATACTTGTACCTGCTCGCGAGTTACAAGAATTGAGAACGGTCGAACCGTTTCGAGAACTCCGTTTCTCTCGAGTCGGCGCTAAAAACGAACTTGAAACACGGTTGACTAGTCCACTGGATTTTGAAACGCGGGCTGAGACGAAAGCAGTTACAGTCGCTCTGTGAATACCTTTCAGACGCAACCAATTATCACAAGTGAGCCTTCGGTGAAAGTGACAATCACCGGAATTGGGTGGCGGGAAAGGCTACCGGAAACGTAACCCGTCTATAGGTCTTCGTGGTGGAATCCGATGATGACCACAGTCGTCGAACTCGAGATTCCGGCTGACCGACTCGGTCTCGCTCGGACGTTTGATCACGTGTCGGCGTTCGAGTTCCGGATTGGCGGGATGATCGGCGGGGCGCCACCGCTCGTCTGGACCGGCGGCCCGGATCGGACGACCGTCCGCCAGGCGCTCGAGGCGGATCCGTCGATCGACGTGATCGCGAGCGTGGCCGACGACGGCGACGCGGCGGTGGACGAGACGGGGGCCGGCCCGACCGACCAGTGGTTGTTCCGCCTCGAGTTCGGTGACGGCGTGAAGCTATTCGAGCAACTCGTGACGGAAAACGACGGGGCGATCCTGTCGGCCCGCGGCGACGACCACCGGTGGATACTGAAGTTGCTCTTCCACGACCGCGAGTCGGTCTCGGCCTGCCACGACCTGCTCGAACAGTACGAGTTCGGCGCCGACGTCAGGCGGATCAGCGGCGTCAACGACCTCGCGACCGCGCGGACGCCGCTGACCGAGACCCAGTACGAAACGATCTGTAAGGCCCACGAGCAGGGATACTTCGACGTCCCTCGCGAGATCACCCTCAAGGAACTGGCCGCCGAATTGGGGATCTCACACCAGGCGCTCTCCGAGCGCCTCCGCCGGAGCCACGCCGCCCTCGTGAGCGCGGAATTATCCGAGCGGTCCGCCCCGATGGAGATCGATCCCTGATCGGTCCACCGACGGTGTGTCCGAGACCGACGCTGCGGAAACCCCCACCGTTAGAGAGCGGACGCGCCCTCCTCTGTCCCTCCCTGCGTCCACATGTACTGAGGAATAGCTAACAATCATACACCTATTCTCGAAGTTCTGTGGTATTTGTACCAATAGATAGCTTTATTTCTGGACTCCCCAATACTACGATGTCGGCATCACGCCGACCCGACGTATCAACGCTCGCTGTGAACGCCGGTGGATCACCCGTGCTCAATCACCGATCCGCGGTCATTCGTGGCTGTGTGGCCGCATCGCTACCGGACTCCCGACGGGTCGCGGGACACGACCCGTACCCCGTTTTCGCCGCGTCCCGTGCGCCGCGTCCAGCGACTCGGGTTCAGTTCGAATTGGTGCGTAGATTTATCTGTCCGTCGGAAATACAGTCTTTCGAGAACGGACGTGATCGGACGCAGCCGGACGGACCCCGTCGGTGAGCCGCCTAGAGCCACTGATGCCGTCGACGTTCCGTCGGAGTTGTCGCTGGACGATATCTATCACCTCTTGCAGACGAAACGCCGACGCGACGTCCTCCGTTACCTGCGCGACGCCGACGGCCCGGTCCGCATGCGGGAGCTCGCCGAACAGGTCGCCGCCTGGGAGCAAGGGACCAACGTCGAGCAGTTGAGTTCCGACGAACGCCAGCGCGTCTACATCTCGCTGTACCAGTCGCACCTGCCGAAACTCGATAACCACGGCATCGTCGACTACGACAAAGACCGCGGCTTGGTCGAACCGACGGCGCTCACGCCCCGGCTCGATCCCTTCATCGAAGGCGTCGGCGAGTCCGGGTCGACCGATCCGTGGCCCCGTCGGTACGCGGCGACCGTCGCGCTCTGTGGCCTGGTTCTCGGAACGATCGCCGCGGGAATCGCGCCGCTCTCCGGATTCGCGGGCGCAGTCCTCGTCCTCGGGGCGTTCGCGATCGCGACGAGCGTCCACGCCTGGTCGACGGGCGCGGTGGCTCGAACCGGCGATCGATGAGACGGGAAAACAGCGAACAGCGGCAACGAAATCGGGACACACGGCGGCCGCCGTACGACGACCGTCAGTCGGCGCGGGAGGGGGCCGCCGCGTTCGAATCGCGAGTGCGGGCTCGTTTCCGTTCGAGGAGCTGCTGGGCGTGGAACGCGACCGAGAAGTCCTGCGGACTGGGCAGCGAACAGGCGAGCCAGCCGATGGCAGCCGCGGCGACGACCGGCGCGTCGCTCGTCACGAGTCCGGCGAGGGCCAACCCGAAGACCGGAACGGCGAGGAGGGCGGGCGCGAGCGCCGCGAGGCGAAGCGTCCAGGGCGGTTCGCGGCCGGTCGGTCGGGGGTGGACGGCAGCCCAGGGACGGGTCGTCAGCGCGGCGACGACGCCGTCGGACCGGCCGGGAAAGTAGGAGACGGAATAGTCGACGCGGGCGAGTCGGAGGGTCGCCGCGTGGGCGGACTCGTGGGCGACCAGGCCGACCGCCACCGAGAGGGCAAGCGCGCACCCAGCAACCACCACGTTCGAGCCGATCATAGGGGACTACGAGATGTACACTGTCGACCGCGCCGACGGCGCGGCGATCATCTCGCGCTCGAGTCGATGAACTGCCGGTGGAAGTTCGTCCGGCTGTACTAGTTGTCGCCTTAAGGGCGGGCAAAAGGGGCCGGCGATCGGCGATGGAAGTGAGGTCGTCCTTCCCTGCTGATGGTATCGCCGTACGCCACCGCTTTTCAGCGATCGTATCCTATCACTGGAGCGTATTCAACAGGAAGCGCCAACGAAGGGTTAAGTATTGTTGGGTGGTAGCGTACACCATGGAACGAGAAACCCTCGAATTTGGGCACGAGGACCGCAGGCGGATTTACGAGTACGTCGAGCGTCAGGGGGCGGCCGATCCTGACGAGACGCGAGATCGACTCGGCGTCGATCCTAGCGGGTTCCGCCACCACGTCGCGATCCTCAAGCGGGACGGGAGAATCGAGGAAGAAGGTGGCAAACTGCGGGTCACACTCGACGCCGGCGCCGAGGAGGAGTACGTCTCCGAGGACCTCGAGTTCCACATCCGGCCGGCGCGCCAGGAGGACCTGACGGGGATCGTCGGCGCGATCCGCCAGGTCGCCGAGGAGAAGACCTACATCGAGGCCGAGACCGTCGCCGACGAGATCGACCACGAGGAGGCCCTCCTCCGGCACAACGAACTGGAGTCGCGGATGTTCTTCGTCGCCACCGTCGAGGACGAAGTGGTCGGCTGGGTCCACCTCCACGCGCCGGAACTCGAGAAGCTGAGCCACACCGCCGAGCTCACGGTCGGCGTCTTGGAGGAGTACCGCGGCCACGGCGTCGGTTCACACCTTCTCTCGCGCGGACTCGAGTGGGCCGGCTCCAACGGCTACGAGAAGGTCTACCAGAGCGTCCCCTCGACCAACGAGGACGCGATCGCGTTCCTCGAGGAACACAACTGGGAGACCGAAGCGATCCGCGAGGATCACTACAAACTCAACGGCCACTACGTCGACGAGGTGATGATGGCCGTCGAGCTGTAGTCGACATCCCCTCTTCTCCCCTTCGTCGCTCTCGGGTCTCTCAAACGGGACTCTCCTCGGCCTCGGCGATCTCGAAGAGTTGCTCGTAACCTTCGTCCGCCGGCAGCTGCGTGCGGAGATCCTCGTAGGCGTCACCGGTGACCGCCTCTGCGACGACGTCCATGACGACTTGCGCGTGCAGCGCGGCCGCCGGCTCGTCCTCGTCGCCGACTTCCTCGCGGTCGGCGACGCGGTCGACGTACCCGTCGAAGTCGAACCGCTCGACGTCGTCGCCCTCCTCAAGGAACCGACCGAGTTCCTCGGGCAGTTGGGCGCCGATATTCTCCGCCTGGCCGGGTTGAGTTCGCTCGGAGAGGGTGGTCAGGGTGGCCCGAGTAATGCTCAGCGCGGCCTCTCGGGAATCGAGCTGTGCGCGGTGCTGGACTTCGCCGATGAAGTCGTCGTACTGCATGTGCGGCGGTTCCGCCGCCGCGGTGTTGAGGCTGAACCCTTCGGTACAAGCGATGGACGATGGGTGACGGGTGGACGGTGGGTGACGGGTGGCGGATGGCGAGCGCAGGGGCGCGCTCTCGGAGCGCATTCGAGGAATCGAAAGACAATTCCTGTAGACGGCGCTACGACACGGTATGCTTTCGATCGCGCTTGCCGGAAAGCCGAACGCCGGCAAGTCCACCTTCTACACGGCGGCGACGATGGCGGACGTGGACGTCGCCAACTACCCCTTCACCACGATCGACGCCAACCGAGGGGTGAGCTACGTCCGGACCGAGTGCCCCTGCCTCGAGCGCGACGAGCGGTGCAACGCCGATAACTGCGAGGACGGCAAGCGCTACGTCCCGATCGAACTACTCGACGTGGCGGGCCTGGTCCCCGGCGCCCACGAGGGGAAGGGCCTGGGCAACCAGTTCCTCGACGAACTGACGAACGCCGATGTGATCGTCAACGTCGTCGACGCCTCCGGCGGGACCAACGAGAAGGGCGAACCCGTCGACATCGGCGCACACGACCCGCTCGAGGATATCGACTTCATCGAGGAGGAAATGGACCTCTGGCTGGCGGGCATCGTCGAGCGCAACTGGGAGTCCGTCGAGCGCAAATCCCGCTCGCCCGACTTCGACATCGACGACGCCCTGGCGGAGATGCTCTCGGGCTTCGGCGCCTCGCCGAAACAGATCGCGACCGTCCTGCGGGAACTCGACTACCCCGAGGACCCGATCCAGTGGGAGGACGACCACCGCGAGGAACTGGCGCGCCTGGTCCGTGAGCGCACGAAGCCGATCGTCGTCGCGGCGAACAAGATCGACGTCGCGCCCGAGGAGAACGTCGAGCGGCTGCTCGACCTCGATAAGCCCGTGATCCCCACCACCGCGGAGGGCGAACTCGCGCTCCGCCGGGCCGCGGACAACGGCCTGGTAGAGTACGATCCGGGCGACGAGACGATCGAGATCGGCGACGACGTCAGCGACGCCCAGCGGGAAGCGCTGGAAGGCCTGGCGGACACGATGGCCGAGTGGAACGGAACGGGCGTCCAGTCGGCGCTCGACTACGCAGTCTACGACCTGCTGGACCACCTCACCGCCTACCCGGTCGAGGACGCCTCGAAGTGGTCCGACGGGAGCGGAAACATCCTGCCCGACGCCTTCCTGTTATCCGAGGGGTCGACGCCGGTCGACCTGGCCTACGCCGTCCACTCCGACATCGGCGACGGCTACCTCCACGCGGTCGACGCCAAGTCGAACCGAGAGGTCGGCGAGGGCTACGAGTTAGAAGAGGGGGACGTAATCAAGATCGTGAGCACTAACTGACAATAAGATAACAAACCGAATACTGTGTTTTAGGCGGGTGTGGCGACCAGTACAGGGCGTACAAGCATCGTCCATTCCAATTCCTCACACAGAAAGCTTATATGAATATGTCGCAGATATGATTATATGATTTCTCGTCGCGCTACCCTCCGAGCTACGTTCCCTCTACTCGCCGGTACGCTTTCTGGATGTACTGCCTCGGCTTTTTCCAACAGGCATCCTCATCTCAACTGTATCGAACTAATTAATTTAGACACCGAATCGAATACTGTTCACCTGCGTGTTGAATACGAGAATGGAGAAACATTCTCTGATTCCTATACTATTGATGGTCGTGAAGAAGACGGTCGGGTTAAACAACGATGGATTCCACAGGAGTTGCCCGATGAGACGGGACAATTCCGTGTCCATTTTCGGATGGACACGCATTCAGAGTGGGTAACAATCGAATCTGAGGAGGAGTTGGGCGAGTATGCTATCCAGATAGCGTATCGGATTGATTCAGATGGCCACGGCATACCCTTTTGGGAAATGCGTGATGCTGATCACGACGAGCGAGGTTGTAGCGAATCGCTCGCAAACCCAATTGAAATTGACGGGTGAACCAATGTTCATATTGAATGTGGTTTCCGTCGTTCTCCCCCCATAGCCGGTCAGTTCGCATCTGCAGTGATCGCGAAGTTCGAAGCAGATCAAAATGGAGTTTATATGTTGTGTACACTGTGTGTACTCAGAAATGGTAATCAAGATCGTGAGTACCAACTGACAAAAACCTAATAAATATGGCCTCCGCTTTTTATTTAGTTGGCCCCAGCGATCAGTACGGGGATTCACGTATCACTCGGTACAGAGTAGATACTGAGCGCCGATAGCTTGTTTAGGCAGTCCGAGATTTCTGATATCGGGACGTAGAGAGATGGAGAGCGGCAAATGTACTCAACAGAATAACTGCACTCAACAGGACAGTGATCGACATTTCATTGCTGACCGTAGTGAATTCAACCACAATCCGTGGGACAAGGACACCTGCAATAATAACCGCACCGACACCGAGGACACCAGAAGGTAACCATGCCTCGCGAGGTACGAATATGACTGTTCCAATAAGAACCCCTCCGAGAACAATCGCGGGAAGAGGATCAGAGACACCCATCAACATATAGATGATCAGCGCCAGACTGCTGGCGACGGTGACCACTATGTTGAACTCGATCTCTTGAACCGTGTTTCTCATGCATAATACCCCATCTTGATTTGATAAAATTCTATGAGTTATAAGCGCTATTGACAAGATGGTGTTCGTCTCCGATCCCAATTGTGTATCTACAGCATTTGCATCTGTAGTGATCGCGAAAGTCAGGTCGGGTCAAAATGGAGTTTATACGTTGTGTACACTGTGTGGACTCAGTATTGGTAATCAAGATCGTCAGCACGAACTGATAAAATTAGAGTCGAAGTGCGTTACTCGTTTTCGAGCGCGTCGTAGATATCTCGATTCGAGTCTCGGTCAGCCGCCGCCACTCGCTGGACGAGTTCTCGTCGGATATCGTCCATCACTTCATCGAGCGGGGAACCGGACTCCGAACCTTCCTCGGTCGCCATATTTGGGGTATCGTCCCGACCGTGGTTAACCGTTCGGGTTAGATGAGTCACCGGTTAGTTCATCCAGTCCGTACTGGATGAGGTCGTCTCGCCACTGTTCGATCTCGCCTGCAAGGTCGATTTCTTCAGTGTGAGATCGAAGATATTCGAGAGTTTCCGTTTCGTCGACGGTCGCCTGATCGGTGCCGAACTGCTTGAGGATCGTCCTGATTTCGTCGTCGTACGTGAACCGATATCCGTTGAGAAAGTAGAACACGACCGTTGTGTTGAGCGCAGTGCGCTTGTTTGCGTCGACGAACGGATGGTTCGCCACCAATAACCGGAGGAGGTGAAACGCCTTCTCGTGAATCGTCTCGGGTGTCGTTCCGAAACTTCCGTTCTCGATGTAGTTCAGGGCAAACTCGATATCGCCACGATTCTGGACGCCAGCGTGCGTGTCGGAATACTCTGATACGATGTCGTCGTGGATGGCGAGTACGTCGTCGACTGACGGGTACCAGAGTGAGTCTGCCATTCGATCCGCCGTTTAGGCCGCATCCGGGTAATCCTTGCTATCAACTTCGGCCAGCCAATACGTGACCTCTCTACGATCCCATCGTTAATCGGACTGTATTTATTCGTTGTGTACACTGTCTGCACTCAGATGTACTGATCAAGATCGTGAGTACTAACTAACGATATCGGGACACACCGAGACCGCCGTTTTCATCTGCAGTCCAGTTGGACGCAGAGATCAGTACGGAGGCGTATTCTTCGGAGAGGACGTGTTTCGCCTCACTCTAGTGGCTGGACGTAATCGACCTGTTTCGGTCGGAAGTTCGTATCGCGGTGGAACCGGCGGGCGTCCTCGTTCCGCCACTCGCAGGAGACTTTGAGGTGGTCGTAACCTTGATCGCGAGCCAGCTCCGTTACGCGCTCGATGACTCTCGAGCCGTGACCTCGGTTCCGGTGGTCTTCGTCGATAGCGAGGTTTACGATGCGGAGATACCGAGAGTACTGTCGGGAGGAGTGGTGACCCTCGCGGAGCGTAACGAAGCCGATTGTCTCGTCCTCGTGAACGACGAGGTAGTCGGTGATCGCATCGTCGTCGAGATGGGCGTGAAAGCCGTCGTCGGGCACTTCGTCGACATCCGCGTAAACGAGTTCGTTCAGTTCGTCGTACACTTCCATCGCTTCCGCGAGGGAATACCAGCGGTCAATGCCCGCCGACCCGGGATCGCTCGAGGAGTTCCGCGAGTATCTGGATCATCATCTGCGCTGCCAGATCCGGGACTGTTACGTCGGGATGGGGCTGGTCCCGCCGGAGCCGTACCGCGTCGTCGGCTTCGGAAATTTCATCTACGCCCGCCGGTACGATCACTACGATCTGTACCCGCGAGTTCACCTCCAAGAGGGCGATCACAACGCCGCCTTTCGGTAACGCTGGTCTGGACCAGTTTTCGATCACGAGCATACTCACTCGAGTGATTGTCGATGGATCCGATTTCCGTTCGGACGATCGGTATCACGACGATTTTTCTGGCGGTGAGCGGAACGTGTTCAGCGTTTCTGGCAGGTAGAGATGCGCTTTTCGTCGCTGGCGTCCTATACGTCGGTATGACGTATCGACCCAGTCGGGTTTCCCAGCCTCGACCCCAGCGCGAACGACCGATCGCGGCGCAGTTGGCCGCTCTCAACGAGCGCCTCGAGGTCGCCGAGCGACAGCACCGGCAACTGCGGAACACGGTCAGCGCGCTCGGCCGCGAACTGGGAGCCACAGTCGGCAGTCCGTGCGTCCACTGCGAGGAGAGCTATCTGCTCATCAAAGACGGGAGCATGTCCTGCCCTCGATGCGGGTACCGGGAGTCGCTATAGGCACGGCCCGAAGCGCGCGGTCGCCTCCACCAGGCGTGTCCGACTGACGCGCCCGCGTGTTCACACGAATGGTGCGATCGGTTCGAACCAGGCGGCCGCGACGAGCACGGCGAGGAAGACGTAGGAGCCCCGGATGAGCAGCATGGTCGCGAGCGTGGGGTCGGCCCGGCGGGCGACGGCGGCGACCGCGCCGAAGGCAAGCGCCGCGAGGATCGCCGTCGGCGGGAAGACGCGGACGACCGCCAACGCGACGACCGTCGCTAACGCGAGGGCCATTAGCCCGTAGGCGAGGTCGTACGCTCGTTTCGGACCGATCGCCACCGCGACGGTCCGCTTCTCGATCGAGCGGTCGTAGTCGAAGTCCTGTGCGTCGTCGATCACCTTGATCCCCGAGAGGAGAACGAGGAAGACGACGGCGAAGCCAAGCGGCACGGCGGTGACCGTCGACGTCTGGACGTAGAAGCCGCCCAGGAGGGCCAGCGCGATTCCGAGCGGGTAGCCCGTCGTCGCCGTCACTGGGTTCATGTCGAGTTGCGGCGCGTGGTGGTAGGCGATCAGCCAGGTCGGGAGGACCATACCGAGCACGAGCCCGTCGACGAGGGCGACGAGCAGGACACAACAGAGCGCGAACGTCGTGGTCGAGAGGGCGAGCGCGACTCGACAACCGGTCTCGGTCAGCGGGTGGTCGTCGTCCTCGCCGCGGACGTGGAAATCGACGTAGCCGTCCTTGACGTGGGCTGTGTAGACAGCCGCGAACATCGCGACGACGTGGACGGCCGCGAGCGTCGGATCGACGCTGCCGGCGAGGATCGCGCCGAACAGGGACGCGGCCAGCGGCGGCGTCATGAAGACGGGGTGGACCTGCGACCAGAGGGCTCGCACCGCCGGGCCGACACCGGTGCCGTCTCTCGCGAGGACCATCTCTGTGTCGAGCGACAACGAACTGACGTATAATACCACGGCTGGAACCGTCGGCGTCGGACGCCGACGGCCGGAACACACAGTTTGATGTGCCGTGCTGTGCCACGAGAGAGCATGACTGACAGTGCTGGCTACACCGGCGCGGATCTCTTCACCGACGCCCTCGAGTCCTACGGCGTCGACTACGTCTTCGGCAACCCAGGGACGACCGAACTGCCGATTCTGGAGGCCATCGGCGAGAGCGACCTCGAGTACCGGCTCGGACTCCACGAGGACATCGCCGTCGGGATGGCCGCGGGCTACGCCCAGCGCCGTCGGTACCACGCCCACCACGACGACTCGGTCACGCCGGTCGGCGTGGCGAATCTCCACATCGCGCCCGGCCTGGCCCACGGCCTGGGCAACCTCTACGCGGCCAAGGTCGCCGGCGCGCCGCTCGTGGTGACCGCGGGCAACCACAGCACCGATTTCCGCCACGAGGAGCCGATCCTCTCGGGCCGACTCGCCGACATGGCCAGGCAGTTCTGCAAGTGGTCCGACGAGGTACTCGACGTCGCGGCGCTGCCGACGATGCTCCGGCGAGCGTTCCGAGTCGCGATGACGCCCCCGACGGGCCCCGTCTTCCTCGGCTTGCCGCTGGACGTGACGATGAGCGAGACCGACGCCGACCCGGAACGGCTCGGCCCGATCCCCAACGCCGGCAGCGGCGACCCCGCGCAGCTCGAACGCGCCGCCGAGCTACTCGCCGAGGCCGAGAGCCCGGTGCTGGTCGTCGGCGACGGCGTCGCCCGCTCGGGCGCGGACGCCGTCGCAGCAGCGGTCGAACTCGCGGAGGCAACGGGCGCCCGCGTCCACGGTGAAATCCTCGCCTCCGAGATCGACTTCCCGACGGACCACGAGCAGTGGGTCTCCTACCTGCCGGCCAGCGAGGAGGCCGTCTCCATGCTGCTCGACACCGACACGATCGTCTTCGCCGGCTGTTCGACCAACACCACGCTGACCCGCCACGAGGAGCCGCTGGTCGACGCCGACGCGACCTGCATCCACCTCGGCGACGACGCCTGGCAGGTCGGCAAGAACCAGCCCGCCGACGCGGCCGTGATCGGCGACCCCGGCCTGGTCATGCAGGGAATCACCGAACGCGTTCAGGGGAAGCTTTCGGACGGCGCGGTCGAAGACCGGCTCGACGACGTCGCCGAGGTGAAGGAACTGGTCGAGACCAAACTGTCCGGCTACGGCGAGGGCGACGAGAACGGCGACGATCCGCGCGCTTCGAAAGCGCAGTTAGTCGACGCGATGGAGCGCGTCGCCGGCGACGCCGCCATCGTCGACGAGGGCGTCACCTCGAAGTACGCGATGCTGACCAGGTGGGAGCTCGCGCCCGAGCAGTACATCTCGAACAAGGGCGGCGGCCTCGGCTACGGGCTCCCGGCGGCGGTCGGCGCCGCGGTCGCGGAGGAACAACGCGACGATCCGCGGGACGTGGTCGGCTTCATCGGCGACGGCTCCTACCAGTACTACCCCCACTCGATCTACAGCGCCGCCCGCTATGATCTGGACCTAACCGTCGTGATCTCGGACAACCGCAACTACCGCATCCTCAAGGACAACACCCTGGACCTACTGGGCGGCGACGAGGACGACCACGAGTTCGTCGGCATGGACTTCGAGCCGGGGGTCGACCTCGTGGGGAACGCCGAGAGCCACGGCGCGCGCGCCGACCTCGTCGAGACCCCCGACGCGATTGAGGACGCACTCGCCGACGCGCTCGAACGCGACGGTCCCGACGTGCTCGACGTGCTGGTCCACGACTGACGAGTCCGCGGCGAACGGTCCGTACGTCGATCGACGGTCATCAGTTGCCGGCTTCCGGTCATCGCTCGCTCTCGCGGGCGGATGGACTGTTCGATCGGCGGATCTTCCGGCCCTCGACCCGCCGATTACCAGCAGTTGGCAACTCAGTTTTACCTAGTTTTGACGTGAAAACAATACGAGTTCTTAGCTGGAACCGCAATGACTAAAATGACTCACACACCCTCCAGATCCAACCAATCCATTGATGTTTCGACTTGAGTAACAGTAGATAATAGCACGGTTTCTTTATTCAGATATGGGTTGAGATGGGATTGAGCGGCCCGGTAACTACGTGTACAAATTGAACATCAATGTTGGTCCGGTTTTCCATCGACGAGGTACGGCTCTACGGCGGCCCACAGCACCTCAGAGTATTGCATTAGCACGCTTCCGAGGATGCTCATCACAAGTACATATCCGACTGTGAGATCGGGAATCGTCTCCGACATGATGGAACTGGTACCGGCCGTGGCGATCGTGGCTGCAATAATTAATGAGAACTCGCCGCGAGTGACCATGCCGGTCGCAACGCGCAGTGATCGACGCTCGTCAAGGTCATAGATACGGCCACCGAAGTAGCCGCTGATAAGTTTCGTTGGTGTCGTTGCCAACACCGTGACTGCGAGCAGGACGACCAGTCCAAGATCAGTGAACACGAGCGGATCTGTTCCGAGTCCGACCCAAAAGAAAAACACCGCTGCGAACACGTCACGGACTGGTGACAGCAGGTCCTCAATTTCCTCGACGTGATCAGTACTCGAAAAGCCCATCCCGACGAAGAAGGCTGCGACGGCTTCGCTGACATCGAGTAGTAATGCAACCCCCGCAACGAATACCACGAGGGCGATCGTCCGGAGTACTGTCAGTTCCCGAGAGTCGATCGCTAAGAACTGCTGGAAGAACGCATCACCGTAGAAGACCCCCGTGATGAGAACCAGAAGGAAGCCGAGTGCGACACCGATGTCTGTCGCTGCTTCACTGATATCACCACTTCCGACCACGACTGCGGTCATAATCGCAAGATAGAACGCGATAAAGAGATCCTCGAACACTAGTGTTCCTAACATCGGATCGCTCTCATCGTTGGCGATCCATCCGAGATCGATTAGCGATTTGGTGATTACCGCACTCGAGGAGATGTAGACGATCCCGCCAAGTAGGACGGCTTCGATCAGTGACCAGCCAAGCACGAGGCCAAGCACGATCCCGGCCGGGAAGTTGATCGCCAAGTCGACGAGACCCGCTTTGCTGATCCGCTCGCTGCTTTCGAGTAGTCGGTTCACGCTGAACTCTAAGCCAAGGAAGAATAGCAGGAAGACGATTCCGAGTTCAGCTCCGAGTTCGACAAACTCGTTTTCGGAGATATATGGCTGCTGAACCTGCACGCTGAGATCAGCGAGCGCGAGCGTTAATGGTGCGACGGTCCCGAGGACGTGTTCGCTAGCGATCATTCCGCCCACGATATAAAACGGGATGACAGACTGCCCGGTTCGGTTGGCAGCCGCTCCTGTAAGAGCTACAATGACGAATAGAGCCCCGATCTCGATCAGCGGAGTCTCCGCCATCTATGACTCGTCGATAGTCGACTGGTCGTCGCCTTCTGAGGGTTTGTTTAGGCTCGTATCGCCTGCCGCAAGGCGCTCGAACTCCTTGTGACTCTCTCGATCACCGATGGAAACGAGCGTGTCTCCTTCGTTGATCGTGACATCCGGTGGTGGATTCTGGATTGTCTTGTCGCCGCGTTGGATGGCAATAATTGAGACACCAGTTCGTTGTCGGATGCCTGACTCAGCGAGTGTTCTGTCAACTAGCTCGGACTCGGAAGTGACTTTAGCCCATTCGATGATCGTGTCCCCGTCCAGTACGGTACTGATTTCGTTATCCCGGATTGGCTGGAAGTACGCACCCTCCATGATCGTGCCGACTTGCCGGGCGAGCTTGTCTGATAGTTCGACCAGCTTCTCGGAGTCGGCGTTAGGATTTTGCCGGAAAAACAACTCTCGTTTACCTGTGTTGTGGGTGACAATGATAAGCTGGGATTCTCCATCGAGGTCAATCTCGAACTTTTTGCCGACCCCCGGAAGATCAGTTTCGTAGACGGCCATGTGAGAGACAAGACGGGAAAAGACAAAAGAACCTACGGGGAATGTTTTCGGGAATTAAATAAATATACTCTACATATATGCCAGATCACATTCCGTTTTATGTTACTGGTGGATGATGGTAAAGCAAGGGCCGTGCAATCGACCATCGATTATCAAATGTTTTCGATGGGGTGAGAATTGGAATATAAAATTAACACTATAACCATCTATATATCAAATATGAGGCTAAGTTATCGGTTAACTAATATTTCACCCGCGCTCTGTGGGAGCATCTGAATAGACCATGATTATCGAAGATATAACACACCCCTATGAAAGCACTAGAATTATTGAACGTCGACCGTTTGTTCGAATTCTTGAATCGCCTCATCGCTTCCTGCAACAAATATCTCGTCGTCAGCTCTGATGGTGGTCTGTTCATCAGTATGGACAGTACTGTCGCGTGAGACGCCAATTACGGTCCAACTCCGTTCGGTGTCACGACGGGCATCCGCTAAGGTCTCACCAGTGAACAGAGCCGCGTCGGTTCGAACGAGTCGGATCTGGCTTGCTGGGTCCATGACACGTTCACCATGAACTTCCGCTGCAACCAGTCGAGCAGATACTTGTTGGATAGAAAGGACATAATCAGCGCCTGCTCTGAATGCCGCCCGTGTCTTATCACTATCGGTCACACGTGCAAGAATTTCCACCTCGTTGGAGAGTGATCGGGCGACGGCGATGGTCATCAATGCAGTCGAATCGGCACCGACGGTGACGACCAACGCCGACGCATCCTCAATGCCGGCTTCGCGGAGCGTTTCGGGTTCAGTAACATCGCCAATGACATCGGGATTACGCTCCTCCGATTCATCGACAGTCGTTACCGAAACATCTGTTGAGAGCACATCGACGGCTGCGGTTCCGCCCTCGCCAAAGCCGGCGACGACGATCTTGGATTGGGTCGTGATGGGCCGTGATCGGACGCCCCCGATCTCGCTCGTCATTTCGTCAATCTCGTTTATCGGCCCGGCGACAGTCAGAACGGCGTTCGGCGTGAGTTTGTCGTCAGGGGATGGCGGCAGTCGCAGTTCTCCGTCGAACCATCCGGCAACCAGCGTCAGATTCGGATGTCTCACGATTGGTGAGTCACGCACCTGAACACCATGGAGTGGGCTATCCCGTCGGACCAGTATCTCGCGAATGTCGATTTCGTCCTCTTCAGACTGTTCATCAACTGTAACAGGCGTCGTCGCTTTCTCTGCTAGTTGTCGACCGATCAGCGCGTGTGGAGCGACGCTGTAGTCGACGCCAATTTCCGTGAGCGCTACGTTATGGCGTGTCGACTCGGTGAAACTAATTACCCGAAGGTCCTCGTTGGCTTCCAGCGCAGTTAGGACGATGCTCGCAGTTTTATCGCCAGCATCGGTGATGAGTAGCGACGCTCGTTCGATCGTCGCACGGTCAAGGTCGGCCTGTTCCTCCGGATCGCCGTTGATAGCCTGATATCCGGCATCAGAGAGGCGTTTTGCTTCCTCTACGTCGGATTCGATGAGGACGTAATCGATGTCGAGTTCTTCGAGTTCGTCGAGTAGCACATCGGTGTCACGCTGGTACTCCGCGATGACGACGTGGTCGTCCTTACTTGTGAGCCGACCGGCGAGGTTCAGCGGCGTCTGCTCAAATAGCGGGATGACCAAGACACGCAGTGCAACGAATCCGATGACGATGCCAGTCAACTGGATCGTCACCATCAAGATGTTCATTACCGATGTCGCCCACGGTGAGTCCGCACCGAATCCGGTCGTTGTCATCGTCTCGACCACCGTCTGGAACGACCGAAAGATAGATTGGGGGCGATTTTCGAGCGCTCGCATCCCCCAGTTATAGATGAGTGTATAGAAAAGGACAACTAAGCCAAGACTGATAACGAAGATTACTAACAATCGTTGTCGTTGTGTGAGATCGCGGGGATGTAACCCCTCGATGTTCCGGAGCTCGCGCATTCACTGCCCTCCAGTCGTCGGTAGTAGTTCCTCTAATTGATTAAAGAACTAGTCGGCTGTTGCTGGGGTCTACCGTGGAGAAGCAGCTACACTAACCGTGATTGACCTGTGACTCAGGTTGGTGGATTGTTTATGAAACACCTATACTGAATGAAAGGTTCCAATATATAAATAATGGGATCTATCGCCAACAACCGCTACGAGCGCCAGTACGCCGGCGTCAGGATCACCAGCACGGAGAGGATCTCCAGGCGACCGATCCACATGAGAAAGACCATGTAGAGCTTCGCGGTGTGGGAAAACGGCTCGTAGTTATTCATCGGCCCGACGACGCCGATGCCAGGACCGATGTTCCCGAGCGTCGCGATCGCGGCGCTGGTCGCCTCGAGCGCCGACAGCGAGAGCCCCGGCGTCCGGTGGGCGTCGAGGAACAACACCACCGTCGAAATCGCGAACAGCGACAGGAACAGCACCATGAAGACGAAGATGCTGTGGATCGTCTCCTCGTCGATGACCTCGGTACTCCGGCCCATCCGAACCGGCCGGACCGCTTGCGGATGGACGACCGTGAACAGCTCCCGCCGGATCGACTTCCCGACGACGTACCAGCGGATGATCTTGATCGATCCCGCCGCGGACCCCGCCGAGCCGCCGAGGAACATCGCGAACAGGAGGATCACCTGCGTCGAGTCGCTCCACGTATTGAAGTCCATGCTGGCGTAGCCGGTCGTCGTCACGATCGCGAGCGTCTGGAAGAGCCCGTGTCGCAGCGACCGTTCGAGGCTCCCCGGAATCGCGGCCACTCCCTCGGGGACCTCGGCCAGGCCGACGCCGAGGAACAACAGTACCGAGAGGAGCGCGCCGATAACGGTCATCGACGCGAGGTACGACCGGAACTCGGCGTTGCTTATCAGGCGTTCGGGATGGCCGCGCCAGGCGTACCAGTAGAGCGCGAAGTTCGTCCCGGCGATGACCATGAAGGGCATGACCGCCCACTGGACGATCGGTTCGAAGGCCTCGATGCTGCGGCCTTCCGGCGAGAATCCGCCGGTCGGGAGCGACGTGAGCGCGTGGGCGACGGCGTTGTAAAACGTCATGTTCGGGGCCAGCCCGAACAGGTTGAGCGCGTAGTAGACGACTACGGCGGCGAGGGTGAACCAGGCGTAGAGCAGCCACAGCGCCCGGGCCGTCTCCCGGATCCGGGGCGTCAGTTTCTCGACCTGGATGCCGGGTGCCTCCTCGCGGATGAGTTGCGTGCCGCCCACCGACAGCTCCGAGAGGATCGCGACCATGAGCACGAGGATCCCCATCCCGCCGAGCCACTGGGTGAGCTGGCGCCACAGCATGATCGATCGGGGGTGGGCCTCGACGGAGATTTCGTCCATGACCGTGGCTCCCGTCGTCGTGAAGCCGCTCATGCTCTCGAACAGCGCGTTGGCCGGGTGTGCGAGGGTCCCCGTGCCGTCGACGAGATATGGGATCGTGCCGATGACGGGGACGAAGAACCACGTCAGCGCGACCATCAGGAACGCCTCGCGGTGCTCGAGCTCCGGCTCGGGCTCAAGGTGTTCGAGCCCCGTGCCCGCAGCGATGGCGATAGCTAGGGCGACGAGAAACGGAAGCGGCGACTCTCGGTAGTACAGCGCGACCGCTGTCGGCAGTAGCAGCGTCAGGGAGAGGTACTTCAACGCCGTTCCGAGGAGGCTGCAACTGGATCGGACGTCGACGTGAAACCGGCGACTCATGGATATCGGTGAGCTGTGACGTAACGACCGACGAGCGTCGCTGCCGAATACACCGTTGCCATCGTGTTCGAGCGCGACCGACAAAGTCGCCGTGCCGACTGTCGCAACCCGCGACGCCGGCTGCCGCCGTCGCCGTCAGCAGCGGCGCACGGCCTCACGAGAGGAACTGCCGGTAACGGGCGGTCATCGCCTCGGAAAGGGTGACCGACGAGTGCGACCGGCCCTCAGCTCTTCGGATTGCCGATTCGGCCCCCGTCGGCCGTCTCGGGGAAAATCTTGCCCGGGTTGAGCGTGTCGGCCGGATCGAGCGCCCGCTTGATCGTCCGCATGGTCTCGACCGCGCCCGCCCCGTGTTCCGGTTCGAGGTACCGCTGTTTGCCTGCGCCGACGCCGTGCTCGCCGGTCGCGGTGCCGCCCAGCGCGATCGCGCGCTCGACGATCGCGCGGTACAGCGCCTCGCCGCGCTCGACCTGCTCCGTGTCGTCCGGATCGACGAGCACGGTGTAGTGGAGATTGCCGTCGCCCGCGTGCCCGTAACAGGGCGCGAGCAGCTCGTACTCGTCGGCCAGGCGCTTGGTCTCGCGGACGATCTCGGGGTAGGAACTGATCGGGACCGTCACGTCGCCGGGGTGGAGCGGGTCGCGGTCGGGATCGTAGTTCGCGACGGCGTAGGCCATTTCTCGGCGGGCCTGCCAGAGGGTCTCCATCTCGGCGTCGTCGCCGCTAATCTCGAAGCGGGCAACGTCGTGATCCTCGAAGATCGCCCGGCAGAGGTCGATCTCCTCGCCGATGCCGTGGTTAGCGTGGAACTCGAGAAAGACCATCGGCGCGTCGGGGAGGCCGGTGTCGAGGTAGTCGTTGGCCATCCGCGCGCTCAGCCCGTCGACGAGTTCGATCCTCGCGACGCCGATCTCGGACCGGATCGCGTCGAAGATCGCCTCGGCCGCGTCGTCGAGCGTCTCGAAGATCGCCCGTCCGCCGCGGATCTGCTCCGGGCGGCCGGCGAGTTCCAGCGTGGCTTCGGTGACCACCGCCAGCGTCCCCTCGCTGCCGACGAGGAGATCGGTCAGGTTGTAGCCGCTCGAGGTCTTGCTCGCCCGCGAGCCCGTCTCGATGACGGTGCCGTCGGCCAACACGGCCTCGAGGCCGAGCACCCAGTCGGCGATCTCGCCGTACCGGACCGTCTGCATACCGCTGGCGTCGGTCGCGATCATCCCGCCGATCGTCGAGATGTCGCCCGAGGAGGGAAGCGGCGGGAAACAGAGGCCGTCGGCGGCGACGTACTCGTCGACGTCCGACCCGATGATCCCCGGCCCCACGTCGATCTGGAAGTCGTCCGGACGGTAGTCGACGACGTCGTCCATCCGCGTGAGGTCCAGGCTGATCCCGCTGTGGGCCGGGACGGCGTTCCCCTCGAGGCCCGTCCCCGCGGCGTAGGGCGTTACGGGGACCGCGCGGTCGGTCGCGGCGGCGAGCACCGCCGCGACGTCGTCGGTGCTCCCGGGCCAGACGACGGCGTCCGGAAGCACGCCGCTCTCGTGGTCGTTGTGCTCCGTCCCCCAATCGGTCGCGTGCGATTCCCGCCGGCCGTCCGCGAACGAGACCTGATCGTCCGCGAGGGCGAGGTCCGTGAGGAACGAACAGTCGGCTGTCATACAACCATGTTATCAACTACCAGTATCAACGTTTCCCACCGGTACGATCCGCGAAGGCGGTTCGCCGGCGAGCGGCCCGCGCTCCCGGTCGCTCCCGGCGTCGGAACCATCACGGTGCTCGCGACCGATACGCCGACCGTGACTGACGATCCCGCTGCGTCCGAATCCGCATCTGAGCCCGCGCCGGACGACGATCGCCGCGACCGCGACGTCGAGACCGACGGCGGTGCGGACGACCAGGCGTCGCTCGAGGACCGGACCCGCGCGCTCGCCGACCACCTCGAGGCGACCGCCGAACTCCCGATCGAGCGCCGGACGAACCGCTGGCTCGGCGAAGCCGAGGCCGTCGCCCGGGACGCCGCGACGAGCGACCTCGATCCCGAGATCGCGCGCGAGCGCGTCGAGAAGGTCCGAGGCCTCCTCTCGGAAGCCGACGAGCCCGATCACGACCGGGCGCGCGAACACCTCGCGACGGCGCGACGGCTGTGTGCCGACATTCTCGACGAGTGAACCGCGATTATCAGCTCGCCCCGGTACGTCGTCGAACGGACGGCGACATTACATTTTATGTGAATCCGTGACGCGGTCAGTGATGATGGGAGTCCGACGCACGACCCGATCGCTGCGAGCACCGACGCGGAGGGAAGCGCCGTGAACGCCGAACTGGACCTCCTGATTCGACTCGGCGACTACGACCGGCCCCAGGGCGTCGCCGAGCGCGCCGTGCAAGCGGAAGAACTTGGCTTCGACCGACTCACGGTCGGCGAGACGACCGGGTGGAACATCGTACCGCCGCTGACGCTGGCCGCAGACCGCACCGACGAGTTGGGGATCTCCAACGACGTCATCTCGCCGTACGGGCGGTCGCCAGCGATGCTCGCCCAGACGGCGCTGACGCTGCAGGCCGCCGCGGACGGCCGGTTCCGGTTCGGGCTCGGGCCGAGTTCGCCCGCGATCACGGAGCGATGGCACGGGAAAGAGTTCGACCGCCCGCTGCGGCGGACCCGCGAGGTGATCGAAATAATCCGTTCCGTCTACGAGGAGGGCAATCCCGCCTACGAGGGCGAGATCTTCGAGATTCCCGGCCTCGACTACGAGCGCGGAATCCCCGAGACCCCGCCGCCGATCGACCTCGGGACCCTCGGCCCGAAGGCCACCGAGCTGGCCGGCCGCTTCGGCGACGGCTGGGCTCCTCAGCTATTCACGAGGGACGGCCTTCGAAATCGGCTCGCAGACCTGAAACGCGGCGCCGACCTGGCGGGCAAGGATCTCGACGACCGCCGCGTCGCGCCGATCGTGCGCGGGATGGCTTCTGACGACCGCGACGAAGCGCGCGAGAAGACCCGCGCCACGATCGCGTTCATGCTCGGCGCCTACGGCCCCTACTACGGCGACTCGGTCGCCGGCCAGGGCTATCCCGACGTCGTCGAGGAGATCCGGGCCGCCTGGCGGGACCGGGATACGGACGCGATGGCCGCGGCCCTGCCCGACGACGTGCTCGACGACCTGGCGCCGGCGGGGACGCCCGCGGAGGTCCGCGAGTGGGTCGAGGCCTACGGCGAAATCGACGGCGTCGACGCCGTGCGGCTCGGCTTCGTCGACGGGATGACGGCGGACGACAAGCGGGCGACGATGGAAGCGGTCGCCGACCTCGTCTGACGCGTTCTCTCGTCGCCGGTCGGCTCGTAGCCGGCGGAAACCGCGCGAGATGGGGCAACCGATCCGCTTCCGGTGAGTGTTTCGATCGGACTCACAGGTCGTATAAATACTGTTCGGCCCATAGTCATGATATGATCCCGCTACTCAGTTCGCCCGACAGTCTCACTGCGTTCGGTGAGACGCGCGCAGACGCGGTCGATACAGCGATGGACCTGCTGGCGGACCGGCGGCGGCGGGCAGTGCTGGAGTACCTCGAGCAGACCGACGGCTCCGCCCCGCTTACGGAGCTGGCAGTAGAAATCGCGAATCAGGAAGCGGGGGTGGAGCCGAACGCGATCTCGGATCACGGCGAGATCTCCTCGCGGGAGCGACGATCGGTCCAGATCTCGCTGCACCACACCCACATTCCGAAGTTAGCCGCCGCGGACGCGGTCGACTACGATTCGGACGCGAAGCTGGTCACGCTCACCGAGCGCGGCCAGTCGCTGCTCTCCCGCCGAGACGCCGTCGACGGGCCGGCTCAGAAGGCGTAGGCTACTCCCGTTTTTCGGCGTCCGTCGCGGTGCTGTTTCGATCCCGTCCGAGCCGCTGGTCCTCGCAGCGGACTACGGCTCGATAACGAGTTTTCCGAGGAAGCTGTCCGCCATGACGGCGCGCTGGGCCTCGTCGGCCTCCTCGAGGTCGTAGGTTCGCGCCACGTCGATCGAGAGGTCGCCGGCGTCCATGAGGTGTGCCGCGCCGCGCAGCGGCACACGCAGATCCGGCGTGTTGAACATACTCATGAACTGGTAGGAGACGTCCTTCGATCGGGCGGCGCCGTCGTTCGTGAAGCCCGGATCCGGGCTGTTCTCGCCGATGCCGACCACGCGGGCGCCCGTCGCGGCCACGTCCGCGTCGAACTGGAGGTAGTCGTCGAGCCGGTGGTCCAAGACGGCGTCGACCCCGCCGTCAGAGGCCTCGCGGACCGCGTCCGCCAGGTCGTCTCGCGTATAGTCGAGCACCGTCTCGGCCCCGTAGTCGGCGAGTTCGTCGTGATACTCCTCGGCGGCGGTGGTGATCACGCGCGCGCTCACGGCGGCCGCGATCTGGACGGCCGCGTGACCGACCCCGCCCGACCCGCCGTGGACCAGGCAGTACTCCGCGGGATCGAGGTCGGCGTGGTCGATCAGCGCCCGCCAGGCGGTGACGGCGACGACGCCCGCGGCGCCCGCCTCGGTGATATCGGCGCCGTCGGGGAGGAGGACGACTCGGTCCGTGGGGATCGTCGCGTACTCGGCGTAGGAGCCCTGGGAGGAGCCGTTGCCGATGCCGGTGCCGTAGACGCGGTCGCCCGCCGCGAACTCCTCGACGGCCGCTCCGGTTTCGGCGACGACGCCCGCGACGTCGACGCCTGGCGTGAACGGCACGTCGACCGGGGTGTACGACCCGTCTCGGAAGTAGGTGTCGACGGGGTTGACGCCGGCGGCGGCGACCTCGACCAGCAGTTCGTCGTCGGCCGGCTCCGGTCGTTCAATTTCGTCTACGTGCAGTACGTCGGTGTCTCCGTGCTCGTGAAGGCGTACGGCGCGCATCTCGTTCGGGAGCACGTAACGCGGTGGCATAAGGGTACACGAGACGGCAGCGTGAGCCGTCTTCCCGACGGAGAGTACCATCGCGACAGCCGGTGTTGCAGCAGCAAGTCCAACCCTTGTCAGTGCACCGGCCTTTCGTATCGATATGAGCAACTCCGATCAGCAACCGCTCGCGGACGTAACGGTCGGGATCTTTCTAGCGCCCGAAGGCACCGAAGAGGTCGAGTTCACCGAACCGAAGGACGCGGTCACCGACGCCGGCGCAACGGTCGACGTGCTCGGCAGCGAGACCGGGGAGGCCCAAACGGTCAACAACGACCTCGAGGAGAGCGACAGCTACGAGGTCGAGAAGCCCTTCGGCGAGGTCTCCGCGGACGACTACGACGCACTGATCGTCCCCGGCGGGACCGTCGGCGCGGACACGCTCCGCACCGACGAGGACGCCGTCGAACTCCTGCGACGGCACGTTGAAGACGGCAAGCCCGCCGGCGTGATCTGCCACGGCCCCTGGACGCTGATCGAGGCCGACGTCGTCGACGGGAAGACGTTGACCTCCTACCACAGCCTCCAGACCGACGTCCGCAACGCCGGCGGCGAGTGGGTCGACGAGGAAGTCGTCGTCGACGACGGCCTGGTCACTAGTCGGAACCCGGACGACTTAGAGGCGTTCTGCGAGACGATCGTCGAGGCGTTCGCCGAGCGGAGCGGCTAACGGTGACGGCGGTTACGGAACGGTAACGCACCGGTCTCGCCGACTACTCGCGGCGCGTCTTCACCGCGGTTCCCGAGACGTTGACCCAGAGCATCCCCTCGCGCATCTCCTCGTAGTCGAACGTGGCACCGACGACCGCGTCGGCGCCCAGGTCGTCGGCCTCCGCGCGAAGGTCGGAGAGCGCTTCCTCGCGTCCTTCTTTGATCCGCTTCTCGTAGGAGGCGCTTCGGCCGCCGACGATGTCCCGGATGCCGCTGGCGATGTCGCTCACGACGTTCGCGCCGATGATCGCCTCGCCGGAGACGACGCCGCAGTACTCGGTTACCTCTCGACCCTCGATCGCGTCCGTCGTCGTGACGGTGATTTCGACCATAGTCGAGAGCGTGAACTCGACGACACATAAACGTAGAGTCTGAATTACAGCTCCGGCACACCGAGACGGGAGTATATACGGCCGATACCGACAGGGACGAGACCGGCACCGGTACCGGCCACCGTCCGCTTAGCGAACCGCCCGCGTCGCGTCGTCGATGATCTCGAGGGCCTCCTTCAGATCCTCGGTGCCCGTCGCGTACGAGAGCCGCGCATACCCCGCGCCGTTCTCGCCGAACGCGTCGCCAGGCACGACGACGACGCCGCGATCGAGCACTTCCTCGCACCAGCCGTCGGGGACCTTCGGCATCGCGTAGAAGGCCCCCTGGGGCGTCGGCACCTCGAGCCCGGCGTCCTCGAGCCCGTCAAGGACCAGGTCCCGCCGTCGCTCGAAGGTCTCGACCATCTCTTCGACCGGCTCCTGCGGTCCCGTCAGGGCGGCTTCGGCGGCGAACTGTGCGGGCGCGGAGGCACAGGCCTGGCCGTACTGGTGGACCCGGAGCATTCGCTCGATCCGGCGGTTCGAGGCGACGACCCAACCGAGCCGCCAGCCGGTCATCGAGTAGGTCTTCGAGCAGGCGCTGATGGCAATGACGTTGTCCGTCTCGGCGAATTCCATCGGCGTGTGGTGCTCGCCGTCGAAGACGATGTGTTCGTAGACCTCGTCGGAGATGCAGAGGACGTCGTGTTCGTCCGCGATGCGGGCGAACTCGCGTACGTCGGCCTCGCTCTGGACGGCCCCCGTCGGGTTGGCGGGGCTGTTGACGATGAACGCGGCCGTGTCGTCGGTGATGGCCTCCTCGACCGTTGCGGGATCGAGCGTCAGATCCTCGCGCAGTCCGACGGGCTTTGGCGTGCCGTCGGCGATCCGAGTGAGGGCGTCGTAGGAGACGAAGCCGGGGTCAGGGAAGATCACTTCCTCGCCGGGGTCGACGTGGGCCTCGAGCGCGAGATGGAGCGCCTCGCTGCCGCCGGACGTGGCGATCACGTCCCCGGGATCGATCTCGAGCCCGTAATCGCGGTCGTACTTCGCCGCGATCGCCTCCCGGAGCTGGGGAGTGCCCTTGTTCGAGGTGTAGGCGTCGGCCCGGCCGGACTCGATGGCCTCGATCGCCCCGCGGCGAGCGTGGGCGGGCGTCGGGAAGTCCGGCTGGCCGAGGCCGAGGTTGATCGCGTCCTCGTCGGCGGCCTCGAACACTTCGCGGATGCCGCTGATCGACACGTCTTCGACCCGCTTGGCAAACTCCGTCATGCGTAAACGGGTGGGGCCGACCCCGATAACTCTTAATGAGTCGGCCGGCACGGAACAGCGGTGTTTCGGATTTGTGAACAGTTAGGAATCGTGACCCGAAAGGGTTGCCGATGGAGGCGTCGAGTCGGATGTACGCGGCGGCGACGATCGGGGTGATTCTCATCGTCGCTCTGTTTCGGTGGACGCCGTTCGGTCTCTACCCGAGCCTGGTCGCCGTGATCGCTGGCGCCGCGGTGATACTCGTTCCGACGCGGTCGATCGGAGAAGGACTCCGTCGCATCTCGAGACGGACCGGCGTCGACCGGGAGCGGTGGCTCTTCGCGCTGGGTGCGTTCCTCGCGTTCGTCGCCGTGACGAAGCGCCTCGGCGCGCCGGACGTGCTGGTCGGGTGCGGGACCGGGAGGAGGATCCTCTGTCCGACCGGGTACGGCGTCGGCACGGCGCTCGTCCTCTTCGGGAGCAGTGCGCTGCTACTCGCGGTCGGGTTTGGATCGAAATACCGCGCGTTCCGCCGCGCGCCGGCGAGTCGCGTCCCGGGACCGGACGTTGATCGAGCGACGATCGAGGGTGTACTCGAGCCAGCGGAGCGGCCCCTGAAGACGCCGATCGACGGCGAGCGAGCGCTTTGGTACGGCTACGAGATCGCCGAACGGCAGCCCGGTGGCCCCCTCGCCGGCCGCTGGCTGCCGGTCGCGAGCGGCGAGCGATCGACGCCGTGTCGGGCGACGATCGCCCGGGAGCGACGGCCCTCGGTCGCGTTCGAGTCCGTTCGCCTCGCGCCGACGGTCGATGACGCGAACGTCCGAGACGCCGAACGGACGGTTCGGCCCGACGACCCGTTGCCGGCCGGTATCGCTCGCCTCGAACGGACGCTCGCGGATGGCTCGGACGATACCCGAACGACAGCGCGACGGTACCGCGAGTGGTACGTCGCCCCCGACGACGTCGTCGGCGCCACCGGTCGCCTGGCGTCCCGAGGACACGGCACGGATCGGGTGCTCGGCGGTGACGACGGCCCCACGGCTGTCGCGGTCGGCACGACCGCGCCCGAACTCCGCGCGACGCTCCGGGTGCGGACCGTGCTGTGGGGCGGTGTCGGTCTCGCGGTGACGCTCGTTGGCCTGGCGCTCGTCGGTCTGGCGATTCCGACTGTTTGACAAAACGACAGTTTCGGATTCCGAACGGTCTTGTCTGTGAGACTGAAGATGCCACAACTAATATGGCGTTCCTGGCGAACCTCTGGGTAATGACGACATCTCGACGATCGCTGCTGGCTGCAGGCGCGACGGGGACGCTCGCGCTGACGGCCGGGTGTCTCGATTTCGTACTCGGCAACGGACCGCTCGAATTCGATGCCGATCGCGTCGCTCCGAGCGACGACGCGCTCGAAGAAACCGGGTACGACGAAACCGACGCCTCCGAGGAGTCGATCGAGCGATCGGTCGAACTCTCCGGCGGCGTCGAGCGCGAGGTTCGGGCCTCCGTCTGGACCTCGGTCTACACGAAAGAGGTCGAATACGGGGGGCAGAAACGGGAGGGAGCGGCATTCGCCGCCGTCTCGATTCCCGGGATGGAGGTCATGGGACGGTCGGTCAATCCGCTCGACGATATGTCCAACAAGGACCTGCTCGAGGAATTCCTGAACCAGGCCGCCGGTGAACACGGCGAGATTCGACGCATCCAACACGAGGAATCGTTCGATCTCGAGATCCTCGACGATGGCCGCGAGGTCGATACGTTCGTCGGGGAGTCGGACCTCGAGGGCGAGTCGATCGAGGTCGAGATCAAGGTCGCGTCGTTCGATCACGAGGGAGATCTGCTCGTGTTACTCGGCACGTATCCGAAGCAGCTCACGGCGGAGTCCGCGAACGCCGAGGTGCTGATGGAGTCGGCCGAACACCCCGTCGAGGGGTGAGAGGGAGAGGGAAGCGGAGACCGGCGGACGGACGGCAGACGGGTCTCTCGTTTTCGGGTCGAGTCTCGATCACGGCACGGACTGCCGAACCGCGGGCTGAGGAGAGTTAGCGGAAAAAGACGGCACCGAGCGAACGGAGCGGCGGATCCGGGCGTCGCGCGAGTCAGTAGAACTCGCGGACGAGGTCCATCGCGTCTTCCGGCGCGCCGTCCGGAATGTCGGACATGTCCTCGGTGACGCCGTGTTTCTCGTGGTACGGCACCGAATCCTCGTTCTTGTACATGACGCCCTGGTACTCCTTCTCGCTGTCGAGGATGACTTCCTTGGCGGCCTCGTAATCGTCGGGGTCGTGGTCCTCCTCCTCCTGGAGGTCGACGAGACTGTCGCGGAAGTAGTCGTAGGTGTCGACGTCGTTGAACGTGACACAGGGGCTGAAGACGTTGACGAAGCCGAAGCCGTCGTGCTCGATGGCCTCCTGGATGATCTCCTGGTGGCGCAGCGCGTCCGAACTGAACGACTGGGCGATGAAGGACGCGCCGGACGCGAGCGCGAGGGCGAGCGGGTTGACCGGCGGCTGCTTGGGACCCTCAGGGGTCGTCGAGGTCTCGAAGTCCGACCGCGAGGTCGGCGAGGCCTGGCCCTTGGTCAGCCCGTAGATGCGGTTGTCCATGACGACGTAGGTCATGTCGACGTTCCGGCGGACGGCGTGGACGAAGTGACCGGCTCCGATCGAGTAGCCGTCACCGTCGCCGCCGGCGACCATGACCTCGATGTCGGGGCGGGCCATCTTGACGCCGGTACCGACCGGGAGCGCGCGGCCGTGGACCCCGTGCAGCGCGTAGCTGTGCATGTAGGTCCCGATCTTACCGGAACAGCCGATCCCGGCCACGACGAACGTGTTGTCGGGGTCGTTGCCGGTCTCGGCGAGGGCTTTCATCATGCCGTTCATCGTCCCGAAGTCGCCGCATCCGGGACACCAGGTCGGCTGCTTGTCGGACTTGAAGTCAGTGAATCGAACGTCGGAGCTCATTATGCTGGCACCTCTTCGGTGAATTTGTCGTTAATCTCGTCTGCGAGTTCGTCGGCCTTGAATCGCACGCCGGTGTACTTGTTGATGCGCTTGACGCGGGTGAGTACGTCGTGTTCGATCACGTCGGCAAACTGGCCGGTCGCGTTACACTCGACGACGACCGTCTTGTCGGCGGCTTCGATCTCCTCGGACAGATCCGGCCGCGGGAAGATGTAGGGCACCGAGATGACGCGGACGTCGATCCCCTCGTCCTCGAGGTAGTCGAGCGCCTCGACGAGCGCGCCCTCGTTCGACCCCCACGAGATGATGAGGTTGTCGGCGTCTTCGTCGCCGAACTCCCGGTAGTCCCACTCCTCTTCGGCTTTCGCGGTCTCGACCTTGCGATTGCGTTTGTCGACCTGCTGGACGCGTTCGTCTTCGTCCTCCGTCCGGCGACCGAGTTCGTCGTGCTCGAGGCCGGTGGACATGTGGGCGCCCTCGGTCGTACCGGGGACCGCACGCGGACTGACGCCGTCATCGGTGACGGCGTGGGTGCGGAACCGACCCTGGGCGTCGAGCCACTCGTCGATTTCGTCCTCGTCGACGAGTTTGCCGCGATCGATCTCGACCTCGTCCATGTCGAAGGCCTCCGGCGGGAACGTCTGTTCGGTGACCGACATCGCCAGGTCAGAGACCAGGAAGACCGGCGTCTGGTACTTCTCGGCGAGGTTGAACGCCTCGACGGTCTTCCAGAAACACTCGGTGATCGACGTGGGGGCGACGACGAACCGCGGTACTTCGCCGTGGCCGCCGTACAGCGCCATGTTGAGGTCGCCCTGTTCCTGCTTCGTCGGCATCCCGGTCGACGGACCGGAGCGCTGAACGTCGGCGATGACCAGCGGGGTCTCGCTCTGGGCGACCAGGCCGAACGTTTCGGTCATCAGGTCGATCCCGGCACCGGAGGTGGCGGTCATCGAGCGGGCGCCCCCGCGGGCGGCACCCAGCGCCATGTTAATCGCCGACAGCTCGTCCTCGGCCTGAACGACGTGGCCGCCGTAGTCCTCGATGCGCCCGGTCAGATACTCCATGATCGACGTCGCGGGCGTGATCGGATAGCCGGCGTAGAACCGGCAACCGGCAGCGAGCGCGCCCATACCGATCGCCTCGTTGCCGTTGAGCAGGACGTAATCGTTGTCGGTCGTCTCGACGTTGTAGCCGAGGTGGTCGAGGTCGTAGTTCTCCTGAACGTACTCCTGTCCGAGGCGCGCGGCCTCCTTGTTGTTCTCGACGATCTTCGAGCCCTTGCCGCCGAAGCGCTTCTCGAGGGCTTCGTCGAGGTACTCGACGTCGAATCCGGTGATCTCACACGCGGCACCGAGCGCGACGATGTTGCGCATGATTGCGCCACCGGCGTCCTCGGCCAGCGACTTCAGCGGGACGTCGACTGCCGTCATCTCGTCGGGGATATCGGCCTCCCAGGAGCGCTCGCCGTCGTAGATGATGGCGCTCCCCTCGTGTAGCTCGTCGAGGTTCTCGTCGATCGTGCGCTGGGTCAGCGCAACGAGAATGTCGAGTCGGTCGACGACGCTTTGGACGCGGTCGACCGACGTCCGAATCTTGTAGGCGGTGTAGCCGCCGCGGATCCGCGACGCGAAGTCCTTCGACGTGAACACGTGCCGTCCGGCCCGGGACAGTGCCTGAGCGAAGATTTTACCGGTAGAGTCGATACCGTCACCGGCCTCGCCTCCGACCGCCCAGTTGAGATCCTCAGCCATGTTAGGCTGACCCTTGCCCCCCATAAATGAAAAGGCTTCTGAAACCCCAGGCGGACCACCGCAACGATCGCCGAACTGTTCGGCTTCAGTGGACAGTATCCGGAACGCGTTTGTGATCATAGAATAGGAGTTCACGGGATATAGAACCGAAAAGCGAGTAAATTCGTTCACGCCACGTCGGTGACGTATCACGAACCATATTCGTCCTCGAACCGGCGTCGGCGCGGACAGAACGGAACGCCTTTTCAATCGGCCGTCGAACCGGTTCGACATGGAAGGGACGTCAGTCACCGTCGCATCGGTCAGCGAAGTCGGTCCCGACACCGTCGCACTCGAACTCGAGACGCCCGAAGGCTTCGATGCCCTCCCGGGTCAGTTCGTCTTACTGCGGGCCGAGCCCGAAGACGAGGTCGTCTCGCGTCACTACACGCTCTCATCGTCCGTCGACGACACCTTCGAACTCACCGTCGGGATCGATCCCGACGGCGACCTCTCGCCCTGGCTCGCCGATCTCGAGGGCGGAGAGACCGTCCACATCGAGGGCCCGTTCGGGACGATCACCTACGAGGGCGGGGACGACATCGTCGCGATCGCCGGCGGGCCCGGCGTCGGTCCTGCAGTCGCGATCGCCGAGGCGGCCGAGGAGGCTGGCCACGGCGCCGTCGTGATCTATCAGGATGACGAGCCGGCCCACGTCGACCGGCTCGAAGCGCTCGAGGACGCGGGCGCGACGGTCGTCTTCGTCGACGAGGACGCCGACGACGACCTGGCGGACGCCGTCGCGAGCCACCACGAGGCGGGCCAGGCGTACGCGTTCGGATTCGACGACTTCGTCACGGCCGTCGCCGAGGCGATCGAGGACGCCGGCGGCGACGCGGACCAGGCGCTGATCGAGAACTTCGGGTAACGAGCGGGCACCCTCACCGCTCGGATTGCTGTGACCGACCCAGTTGCAGGAACGTCAGCGCCGCGCCGAGCAGTGCGGTGTTTTTCGCGAATCCGATGAACTCCTGTTGTTGCTCCTCGGGGTCGTCGATGTTCCAGAAGTCGTGCATCACCGGTGTGACGCCCGCGAAGAAGCCGGCCACCGCGGCCGCGGACGCGACCGGGGCCCGCCACAGCGCCACGCCGGCGCTTCCGAACAGGAGCCCGCCGCTGATCGCCGGCACGGAGAACGACGGCGCGGGGGCACCCTTGGCCTCGGCGTACTGGACGCGGCCCTCGAGATTTCGGAGGTTGTCCGCCGCCATGAACGCGAGGATGGCTCCGTAGATGAACCGGCCGAGCCGGAACAGGGTGGTTTCGGCGAGCTGTCGGTTAGTTCCGCCCGACTCGTTCCGACTGCGCGGTCCGCTGTCGCTCTCCCGTTCGCGCTGTTGCTGGAGAAGGCTATGCATATCCGACGCTATGCTCGTGCCTCGGTTCAGTACGAGCGTGACATTTGCGTGTGTTCGGCGGACTGAATATCTGCCCTGAATACCAGTTAGAAGCGCTGACAAAGGTGTTTATTCCAGATCGTCGTTGTTTCGCGTATGCGACGACGCGACTTGCTCGCCGGGACGACCGGCGCGCTGTGTGGCCTGGCCGGCTGTACGGGATCGGGATTCGAGCGCCTGCAGACCGAGGCGGGAAACGGTGGCGGCGACGCTGGTGACGACGAGACGGAGTCGAGCGGCGAGTCCGAAGCGACCGAAACGATAACGGTCGGCGATCCGGACGAGGTTCCGTTCCCCGACGCACACCCGCCCCACGAACTCGAACTCCGGAACGAAGGGGAGACGGATCGGACGGTTTCCGTCGCGGTCGAGTCCGACGAGGACAGGGGCGGGAATGAGGACGAAGGCGCGGACGGAAACGGAGACGGGGACGACGAGGAAGCGCCGCTGTTCGAGCGCGACCTCGACCTCCCCGCCGGCGAGGCGATCACGGTCGTCCTCGTCGAGCCGCGGTCGTACACGGCGTCGATCACGGCGACCAGGCCGGACGGGAACGGCGAGTCGAGCGTGACCGACGGAATCACGCGGCGACCGTTCGACTGCACCCGCTCTCGGACGACCGTGACGCTCGGCGAGACCGGGACCGAGACGGAATCGACCTCGACGACGAGTTCCTGTCCGGTGCCCGAAGTCGCGGACGAGACGCTCGAAGCCGGCGACGGGGAGTGTGCGGGTCGGACGAACGGCGACCGCGCGACCGTCGACTTCGCGGACGAGGTCGTCACTGTCGACGGCGCGATGACGATTCCGACGCCCTGCCACGGCCTGGCGCTCGCCGAGGCGAGTTACGACGAGCGTCGCGACGTCCTCGCGCTCGCCATTGCGGTCGGCGAGCAGGAAGCGGAGACCTGCGTCGACTGTCTCGGGACCGCCGAGTACGAGGCCCGGGTCGACCTCGAGGGTCGCTATCCCGGCGGCGTCGAGGTCTTCCACGAGCGCGGCGGCGAGCGAGAGCGAATCGCGGCGACCGAGTATTCACCGGACTGGTAAGTTGCGAGTCGATTTCGGGAACCGGCTGGCGGCGTCAGTGCTCGACGAGTTCCAGTAGTATGCCGCCGGTGTCCTTGGGATGGAGGAACGCGACCGAGTGCCCCCAGGCGCCGGCTCGCGGTTCCTCGTCGACGGGCGTCACGTCGTGCTCGCGGACCGTCTCGAGGGCGCGGTCGATGTCGTCGGTCGCGAGCGCGAGATGGTGAATCCCCGGGCCGCTGTCGGCGAGATAGCGAGCGATCGTCCCGTCGTCGTCGAGGGGCTCGAGCAGTTCGAAGTACCCGTCCCCGCAGTCGAGGAACGTGACGCGCATCCCGTCGAACACCTCCTCGTGGGCGACCTCGAGCCCGAAGAGATCGCCGAACAGGTCCGCCAGCGCCTGTGCGTCGTCGGTCGCGATCCCGGCGTGATCGAAGTGCATCGGATGGTACTCGATCGGACGACGACGTTATTATTATGATTTATCGTTCGGTTCGGCCGCGTCGATTCGGTCGATCGGGTCGACTCCTACTCATCGGTCCAACTCCAATTGGGCGGCCAGGCGCTCCGATAACTCGCCGCCGACCTCGAACACCGCGCGCATCTCGTCGGGCGAGAGTTCGAAGTCGAAGACGTCCGCGTTCGCCTCGATATGTGCACGGCTCGCCGCCTTCGGAATGGCCGCGACGGAGGGCTGCTGGAGGAGCCACCGCAGCGCCACCTGGGTCGCCGACTTCCCGTGGGGCTCGCCGATCGCCGCCAGGCGCTCGTCGCCGGCGACGGCGCCCTCCGCGAGCGGGCTGTACGCCGTCAGCAGGATCTCGTGGTCGATGCAGTACGCGAGCAGGTCGTCGGGGCGGTGGTAGGGGTGGTACTTCACTTGGTTCGTGACGATCGGCGTCTCGGAGTACTCCCGCGCGGCGTCGAGCCCCTCGACCCCGAAATTGCTGATGCCGATGTGATCGACCAGGCCGTCGCGCTGGAGGGCGTTCATCGCGCCGATGGTGTCCGCGAGCGGGACGTCGTCGCTCGGCCCGTGCAACAGGAAGAGATCGACTGTCTGGAGCGCGAGCCGGTCGAGACTCCCTTGCGCGGACGCGCGGACGTCGTCCGGGGCGGCGTCGTCGGGATGGACCTTCGTCACGACGAAGACGTCCTCGCGGTCGATCTCGCTCTCGGTCAGCGCTCGTCCGACCGCCTCTTCGTTGTCGTACAGCCGGGCGGTGTCGACGTGGCGGTAGCCGAGGGCCAGGGCGGTTTCGACGGCCCGCCGGCAGTCCTCACCCGTCATGCGCGCGGTGCCGAGGCCGAGTGCCGGCACGTCGGCCCCCTGCGCGACGACCGTTCCGGTCGTCGAGTCGGTGCTCATGGCCGGGGGTTCGGCGGCGGCCGTAATCAAGGCGGACCCGGCGAGCGACGAGCGACGGCGCCGTCGTAGCGAAGAAAAAGCGGTTTCGGGGCGAACGCGACCGACCGCGCCGTTACTCGTCAGTGGCGTTCCCGTCGCCTGCGGACTCGTTGCCCGCGGACTCGTTACCCTCGCCCTCGATGGGCTCGTCCTGCGTGTCTTCCGTCGCGTTCTCGTCGGTCTCGTTTCCGTCACCTCCCTGTCCCTCGGGGGCGTCGCCCTCGGGGGCCGACAGGGAGTCGCCCTCGTCCGGCGGGACGATCTGCATGACCGCGCCCGTGTCACCTTCGGGGACGCCCTCCTGATTCGCGAGCACGTAGACGTTCCCGTCGCCGTCCTGTCCGAACTGCCGAACGAAGTAGGGGAACGAGCCGTCCTCGGTCCCCGCAACTTGGAGTTCCTCCATGTCCCAGAGTTCGTCGCGCGGGACGACCTGGTCCTGGCCCGCTGCACCTGCGTCGGCCATGGCCTCGTCGCCTGCGGTCTCGTTAGTAGCGTTGCCGTCGCTCTCGTTGTCCTCGCCTTCGATCGGCTCGTCCTGGGTGTCTTCGGTCGCGTTCTCGGAGACGTTCCCCGTTTCGTTGGCCGCGGTTTCGTTGGCCTCGGCGCCCGTATCACCGGCGCCGTCGTCGGGTTCCGACGCCGCGAGGAGTGTCCCCGCTGGCGACTCCCGCGCCGGATCCGACGTCCAGTCGCCGAAGATGTACTTCCCGTCTAATTCCCCGATGTCGCCGGCCTCGTAGACGTGGCCGCCGATGATCGTGATGCCGACCACCTGGTCCCCGTAGACGTGGGGGTACTCGACGATCGGGTCCTGGAGTTCCTGTCCGTCGTAGGGCGATTCGTCGGGGGCCGAGTCCGGACAGTCCTCCGGCGGCTGGCCCGGGCTCTCCGTGCTGAAGCAGTGGGTCCCTTCCTTGACGTTCCAGCCGTAGTTGCCGCCGGCTTCGACGATGTTCGCCTCCTCGAAGAGGTCCTGGCCGGCGTCGGAGACGAACAGTCGATCGTCGCTGTCGAACGAGATGCCGAACGGGTTCCGGAAGCCCCACGCGTAGTATTCGGGGAGGGCATCGTCGGAGTCGACCAGCGGGTTGTCGTCCGGGATGCCGTACGGCCGGTCGTCGCCCTCGCTATCGACGTCGATGCGGAGCACGCTGCCGAGCAGGTTCTCGCTGACGTCCTGCCCGTTTCCGCCCTCGTTGCCGTCGTACCAGTCGTCGACGTGACCCTCCATGTCGTCGTTCGCTCCGCCGCCGTCGCCCATCGGGATGTACAGGTACCCGTCGGGTCCGAACGCCATCGGGCCGGCGTCGTGGTTGAACTGAGGCTTCTGGAACTCCATCAGGACCTGCTCCGACTCGGGGTCGGCCTGGCTCATGTCGTCGTTGGCCTGGAACTCCGAAACGACTTCGACGTGACTCCAGCCGTCGGGCGTCTCGTCGTTCGGCGGCGCGCTGTAGTGGACGAAGAAGCGACCGTTCTCCGAGAAGTCGGGGTGGAGTTCGACGCCGAGCAGCCCCCGTTCGTCGTAGTCCTGGTTCGGGTCGGCGTATTCGCCCTGGAACGTGCCGAGTTCGACCATCCGATCGCCCACGTCGAGGAACGGCTCGTCCTGCAGTCCGTCGTCGGTGACGACCCATAGTTCGCCGGTCTGGTCGGCGACGAAGTACCGGGTCTGCTCCTCGTCGGCGGCCGCCATGTCCGTCGGCGCGGTCATCCCCTCGGCGATCATCTGCACGCCGATCTCCGTGCCGGCCTGGAAGAACCCCTGCTGTTGGCCATCTTGCTGCTCCTCCTGAGCGGCGCCACCGCCACCGCCGCTGACCGATATCTCACCGTTCATCGTCGGCCGGTGGGGGTCGCAGAAGTACACCGCCATGTCGCTCGTCGCCTCGAACTCGAGCGTCTGCGTCTCGCCCTGGGAACTCATGATCTCGGTCGATTCGAGCTCCTCGCCGTCCTCGCTCTCGATGACGAAGTTGTGCGGAGCGCCGTCGAGGTTCTCCCACGTGACCTCGTACGTGGTCCCCTCCTCGAGCTCGAGCGTGGGGTTGGTCTCGTCGGCGATGTCCTCGGGCGCGACGCCCTGCCAGCCGCTGGTCTCGCCGCCGAGCTCGATCGTCTCGGTGTCCTGCGCGAGTGCGAGATTGCTCAGGCCGACGACGCCGCCCGCGGCCACGGCCGCTTGCAGGACGCGCCGGCGGGAGGCCGACGGATACCTGTCTGACTCGGTCCCGTACGTCGTTCGCTCGTCAGGAGTCTCACTCATGTCTGACTCACAACGGCGCCGTCGGCTGATATGAGGATAAACAGATCCGACCGTTCCCCCGAATTCCCCGCTCAACGACGGATTGGATCGCAATCACCGGGCGGTGGCGACCGTAAATCGATTTTACTCGCGATGTATCGATCCTGTTACCCGATTCTAATATCCCATTCAGTCGCTCGGAGACTACTTTCCTCGTGGTATTCACCGACCTCGTCACGACACTTGTCAGTCGAGCAACGACGAATCGCTGGCAGCCGAACGACGCGTCGATCGGCCGCCGTCCGCGTCGATCAAACCGCGCCGCCTGGCTGGTACTCTCCGAACTCCTCGCGCATGACGTCGCAGATCTCGCCGACCGTGGCGTAGGCCTTGACCGCGTCGATGATGGACGGCATCAGGTTCTGGTCGCCCCGCGCCGCGTCGCGTAGCGCTTCGAGGGCCGCGTCGACGGCCTCGTCGTCGCGCTCCTCGCGGACGGTCTCGAGACCGTCGATCTGGCGCCGCTCGTCCTCCTCAGTGACCTCCTGGACGTCCATCTCGGGCTCCTCGTCGACCTCGAACTCGTTGACGCCGACGATGACGCGCTCTTTCTCCTCGATCTCCTTCTGCCGGTCGAAGGCGGTGTCCTGAATCTGGCGCTGGACCCACTGCTGTTCGACGGCCTCGAGCATTCCGCCGCGCTCGTCGACTTCCTCGAGGATTTCGTACGCCTCTGCCTCGACGTCGTCGGTCAGCGACTCGACGTAGTAGCTGCCGGCCAGCGGGTCGATGGTGTCGGCCGCGCCGGACTCGTGGGCGAGGATCTGCTGGGTCCGCAAGGCGGTGCGGACCGACTCCTCGGTCGGCAGGGCCAGCGCCTCGTCCTTGCCGTTGGTGTGGAGGCTCTGGGTGCCACCGAGGACGGCCGCGAGCGCCTGGTAGGCCACGCGGACGACGTTGTTCTCGATCTGCTGGGCGGTGAGCATCGAGCCGGCGGTCTGGGTGTGGAACTTGAGCTGCTTCGATTTCGGGTTCTCGGCGTCGAAGCGCTCTTCCATGATGTCGTGCCACATCCGGCGGGCCGCGCGGAACTTGGCGACCTCCTCGAAGATGTTGTTGTGGCCGTTGAAGAAGAAGGAGAGTTGGGGCGCGAACTCGTCGACGTCCAGACCGGCGTCGATCGCCGCCTCGACGTATTCGATCCCGTTGCCGAGGGTGAACGCGAGCTCCTGGGCGGCCGTCGACCCCGCCTCGCGGATGTGGTACCCCGAGATGGAGATGGTGTTGAACTTCGGCGTCTCCGCGGCGCAGAACTCGAAGATGTCCGTGATGATCCGCATCGACGGTTCGGGCGGATAGATGTAGGTGTTGCGCGCGATGTACTCCTTGAGGAGGTCGTTTTGGATCGTTCCCCGCAGCTGCTCTCGGTCGACGCCCTGCTGGTCGCCGACGGCGATGTACATCGCCAACAGCACCGATGCCGGCGCGTTGATCGTCATCGAGGTGGAGACCTCGTCGAGCGGAATGCCGTCGAAAACGGTCTCCATGTCGTCCAGGGAGTCGATCGCGACGCCGGCCTTCCCGACCTCGCCGGCGGCCATGTCGGCGTCGGAGTCGTAGCCCATCTGGGTCGGCAGGTCGAAGGCCATCGACAGCCCCGTCTGCCCCTGATCGAGGAGGTAGTGATAGCGCTCGTTGGTGTCCGCCGGCGTCGAAAAGCCGGCGTACTGGCGCATCGTCCACAGCCGCCCGCGATACCCCGTCGAGTACACCCCACGCGTGTACGGCGGCTCGCCCGGGTTCCCCAGATCCGCCTCGTAGTCGAGGTCGTCGATATCGGCCGGCGTGTAGAGCCGATCGACCGCCTGGCCTCCCGTGTCCGTCGTGAAGGTTTCCTTGCGCTCGCCGAACCGCTCGAGGACCGGTTCGACTTCCGCCTCGTGCCACTCCTCCTTGCCGGCACGGATCTCCTCGAGTTCGTCGGGATCGAACATTATGTTTATCGTGTACGGGCCGGGGCTTGAACTTTGATGAACACGTCAAGTTTCCGCGACCGACCCCTCGGTCCGGGCCCGCGCCGTCAGACGGTATCGTCCGGATCGTGTTCGGCGGCCATCCGAGACGCCTCCTCGGCGTAGCGTTCCCGCGTCTCCGGATCGTCGACCGTCCCGAGTTCGCCTGGCGCGACCGCCAGGCCGGCCTTCGTCTCGCGAGCGGGGCCGGTGAAACTCGTCAGCGCCCGCTCGCGGCGGTGATAGCGTCGGCCGTCTTCGGTCGCGTACACCAGGATGATGAGGTTGAGTTCGTCGTCCGAGTAGGTCCGTTCGACGAGCCAAACGCGGACCCGATCGCGCTCGTTCGGGTCGGCGTCGTCGGAGGTGTCGGATTCTTCGATCTCGATACGACCGTTCTCGACCGTCGAATCGGAGCCGTTAGATGTCATGACTGTTCGCTGAATCGCCACAACCGCTTATGACGCGGGCCGTCGACGCCTCGCGTATGGCCGCGGACACAGAGCCGTCGATCCCGTCCGACGGCGTCGGCGATCGCCGCCGCGCCGCCCGCTACGTCGCCCCGTTTCTCGTGCTCGGGGTCGGGAACCTGATCCTCCTGCTCCTCTGGGGGCTGGACCCGTTGTGGACCTTCGCGATCCTGCCGCCGATCCTGTTTCTCTCGGCCATCGCCTGGCTCGCGTTTCGGCACGACTTCCACCGGCGGCCCGCCGGCTCCGGCCCGAACCGGTGACGAGCGTTCGGCCACGGGCCCGGCCCGGACCAGACCGGACCTGAACCAGCGTCGGGGAGGCACTCGTCGATCGCTCACCGACCCGTATCGTACTTGTACGTCGCCGAGTCGGGATCGATCCCGAAGTCCTCGGCCGCCTCCTCGTCGTCGGCGTCCTCGCGGCCCTCGGGGGCGCGCTTGAACGCCTCGCGGAGCCGGTCGGGCATCCGGAACTCGGCGACGTCGATCGCCAGGGGCACCGCGTCGGGATCAATGCCCTCGCGCTTGGCTTCGAGCCGCTCTCGGAGGACGGGCGGCAGATCGGACTCCCCGATCCGCTGGAAGCCGAACTGCGCGAGGTAGGCGCCCTCGCCGGTCAACGAGTAGACGGTGTCGAACCCCTCGTCGCTGGCGTACTCCACGAGTCGTTCGACGACGTGGGCGCCGACGCCCTGACCGCGCCAGCCCTCGAGGACGCCGATGCTGGTTAGCTCGCAGACGCCGCCGGTGTCGTCCTTGTGGACGCGGATACGGCCGAAGCCGGCCTTCTCGCCGGTCTCCTCGTCGACCGCGACGACGTAGTCGCGCGAGCGGAACGCCGTCTCGTCGAGCCCCATCGACTCGATGTGATCCAGCAACCAGACCTCTTCCCTGTTTTTCGCGTCCCGCACGTACATGATTTGACGTAGGCGGCGTGCAGCCAAAAGGGTTTGTGGGTTGCCAGTATCTCGCCGCAGTGCCGGCGCGCCGACTCGGAGCGGTCGCCTGGTCGCATCGCCGCCGTTCCCGCCGAAGCGAAGTTCGAAAAGAGCTACGGACGGTTCGACTCCGGTTAGCCCGCGGACAGCGCCGCTTCCAGGCGGTCCTCGATGGCGTCCAGTTCGTCGCGTAGGGCCTCTCCTTCGGCGCCCTCGAGGTCGTCGATCCGGTCGGCGAGTCCCTGGAGCCGCGAGTACTTCTCGTCCTCGTCGACGCCGGTCTTCTGGACGTAGACGTCCTCGTCGACGTCGTAGACCTCGTCCTCCTCGAGCTCGGTCACGGCGAGGACGACATCCAGCCTGTCCTGGTCGACGCCCATGACCCACTCGCGGGGGATGCCACGCTCGTCGAGCGCGTCGAAGATCGTGTCCGCGTCCTTCGGCTGTCGGCGCTCTCGCGTCGTCCGCCGAACGGTCCCGTACCGTCCGTGCAGCGTCTGGTCCGGCCCGAGCCGATCGAGCAGCGGCTCCCGCGCCGACCGGCGCACCCGATCGGCGCCGTGTTGGACGTCCGACGCGAGCACGTAGAGGTCGGTCAGCGCGTCGGTGGCGAGGGCCGCGGGCTCGTCCGCGTCGGTGTCCAAGCGCTCGAGCAGCGCGGCCAGCAGCATCGCGTCGTCGTGGACGCGCTCGGGCTGGGTCCGGGCGTCCGGCGCCGGGACGAGGTACGGACTCTCCCCGCCGACGGCGTCGTCCGGGTCGTACCTGATCGCCTCCTCGTCGGCGGCGTACTCCGCGGCGAGGGTCACGACGCTGGCGTAGGGCTCGACGCCTGGCGGAAGCTCCGCGATCGGCACCGTTCCCTCGTCGAGTTGCTCGAGGAAGACGACGAACTGTTCGCGCCAGAGCGGGCGCCGCTCGCCGCTGTCGCCGAACCGGACGACGATCCGATCGCCCGCGGTCCGCTCGATCTCGAACGGCCGCTCGGAGACCGGCGTGAGGAGTTCCGCGCCCGGATCGAGATCATCGCACTGGGTGCGGAGGTCCGTCCAGGTGTCGTCGGCGTCGGATTCCATACCGAATGTACGGCGAGCAGGCTGAAAAAGCGCGACCACGAATCTGCCACCGGTTCGGCCGCCGACGGCGACCTGCGGCCCCGGCTGTTCCGGACGCGCATCTACCGGTGAGAACGCGAGGCGCCGCGGAGGCGCGACCGACTACTGGATAATCGACGGCAGCTGCGAGAGCGACGGCAGGTGATAGGTCGGTTCCACTCCGATGTCGGCCCGGTCGTCGTCGGCTTCACCGGATCGGGAGAGCAACACCGAATCGATGCCCGCGTTGTCGGCCGCCCGCACGTCGACGGCCCTGTCGCCGACGTACAGCGCCGACTCGGCCTCGAGGGACGTCATCGCGGCCTCGATGTTCGTCGGGTCCGGCTTGCGTTTGGCCAGGCCGTCGGGGGTCAGCGGGCAGCCGTAGACGGTCTCGAACAGCGACCGGAGCCCGAACCGGTCGAGCAGCGTCGAGACGACTGTCGGGTGGTTGTCGCTGACGATTCCCAGGGGTTGGTCGAGCGATCGCACGGCAGTGACGTCGTCGTAGGCCGAGCGCAGCCCGCGTTCGACCGATTCGCGCTGGGCGCGGACCATCTCGCGAGCGGCCTGGGCGCAGAACGCGTCCGTCTCGATGCCGAGGCTGTGACAGCGCCGGGCGATCGACTCGAAGTCGCCGCCCATCAGTTCCTGAACCGTCTCGGCCGCCGTCTCCGCCGCCGGTCGAGAGCGACCGAGTCGCTCGTACGTTCGGCCGAGCGCATCGTACAGTCGCTGGGACGAGGGGTTCTCGACCACGACCCCGTCGAAGTCGAACAGGACCGCGTCGTATTCCATTGCTGGCACCACCTAATCAGGTATCCGACTTAACAGTATCTCACTTCCGGCGCGGTACGGAGCGGTTACGATCCGGCGAACGCGCAGGTCGCGGACTCAAACGGCTTCGGTGCGTTATCGGCCCACACCGAATGCTACCCCACGAGTTCGCTCGCCAGGCCGCCGACCGCGCGGCGCGGACGCCGATGAAGCTCGGCCAGGCGCCCGCGCAGCTGGCTCGCCTGGCGACCGCCGAGCCGGACGAGACGCCGTACGAGGTCGTTTACGAAGAATCGCCGGTTCGGCTCCGGCGGTACGAGCCGCGCGGCGGGTCCGTCCGCGACGCGCCGGTCGTGATCGCTTACGCCTTCATCAACGATCCCTCGATCTTGGACTTCGCGCCGGATCGGAGCGTGATCCGCGGGTTCTGCGAGCGCGGCTTCCCCGTCTACGTCGTCGACTGGGGCGACGCGTCGCCGATCGACCGCTCGCTCGGCCTCGGGGATTACGTCGTCCGGTACCTCCGCAACTGCGTCGACGTCGCGCGCGAGGAGACCGGCGCCGAGGCGGTCCACCTGTTGGGGTACTCGACGGGTGCACCGCTGTCGGCCGGGTACGCAGGCGTCTTTCCCGAGACCGTGCGGACGCTCCTGCTTCAGGGGCCGCCGCTGGCGTTCGGCGACGGCGACACCGACGGCGAGCCTGACACCGAACGTAGCGTGGACGAGGTGGACGGAATGGACCTGTTCCGCACCCTGGCCGCCGAGCACGACCCAGGCCTGGTCGCGGAGACGTTCGATACGGTCCCCACGCCGCTGCTCGAACTCGTCTTGGCGCTGCGGAAACCCGTTGAATACGCCGTCACGAACCCGCTGCGGCTCTGGGACCGGCTCGACGACGACGCGACCGTCGAGGAGTACGGCCGGAAACTCGACTGGGTGCGGGGCGGCCCCGCGCTCCCGGCCACCGCCTATCGGGAGTTCGTCGAGGACCTTCTGCTCGAGAACCGGCTGCTCGAAGGTGAATGGGAACTGCTCGGACACGCGGTCGACCTCGACCGAATCGAGATGCCGGTCGCGCTCGTGATCGGCCGCGACGACGCGTTCGTGCCGCGGTCGGCGAGCGTTCCCTTCCTCGATGCGATTCCCAGCGCGGAGACGCGGATCTTCGAATCGCCGGTCGGTCACGTCGGCCTCTCGGTCTCGCGCGAAGCACACGCGGACGCCTGGCCGCGAGTCCACGAGTGGGTCGCGGCACGAGAGCGAGCGGGATTCGAGCTGACCGAGTAGAATCAGCGCTCGAGGAACGACCGAACCCGGGAGTCGAACGTCACCTTTCGTTCGTGGAAGGCGGCGTGTTTCGCACCCGGCGCGAGCGACACGGTGCCGTCGGGGATCAGCGCCGCGGTCTCCCGGGCGATCGGCGGCGGGAAGATCGGATCGCGGCCGCCGCCGAACACGAGCGTCGGTCGCTCGATCTCCGCGAGCCGGTCGCGGCCGTCGAACTCGAGGGCGAACTCGAGCGAGCGCCAGACGTCCGCGGGATCGGCCGGTCGGGGTTGGACGAATCGGCCGACGGTCTGGAGCGTCAGCGGGTAGGCGATCGCGCGGCTGTCCGAGAACATCGCGACGGCGAGTGCAGAGCGGAGCGACGCCCAGTCGTGCTCTCGGGCGTAGTACTCGAGCCGCCGCACCGTCGGGCGAGCGTCCTCGTCGATCCGGTAACCGCTGTCCGCGAGGACGAGCCGGTCGACCAGGTCGGGGCGGCGGCGGGCCAGTTCTTGCCCGATCAGTCCACCCATCGAGACGCCGACGACGTCGATCGCCTCGTGCTCGTCCGCGATCGCCTCGAGCGCCAGGCGGTGCGTCGCGACGGCGTCGTCGGCGTCGTACCCGGCCGGGAGACCGCGCGGACGGCTGAGGAGGTAGACCGCGTAGTCGTCGAGGTATCGCGCGAAGTAGGGCGCGAGCGTCCAGCCGGAAAACGGGGGATACGTCCCCGGGAACATCGCGTCGCCGATGCCCGGAAGGACGACGAGCGCCCGCGACCCGTCGCCGACGGTGGCGGCGCTCGCGTAGGGGTGGTCACCGGGGAGCTCCCCGGTGTCGGTGCGTAGCACGGGTCCGGGTTACGACGGGGTTAGCCGGTCCCACAGCGACTTCATGTCCTTCGCCGTCGCCAGCGTCTCGAGTTCGCGGAAGGCGGATTTCTCCTCGTCGTAGTTGGATTCGAGCGGCCGCTGGACGTCGTTGCCGAGTTCGAGCTGCTCCGCGAGGGTCGTCAGCCCCTCGTAGGCCGTCATCTCGACGCGCTCGGTCATCATCCCCGCGTTCAGGTAGACCATGTTCAACATCTCGTCGTCCTCGATCTGAGCCTCGAGTTCGCGTCGGTCCTCCTCGAGCCCGTCGAGGAGGGCGCAGTCGCGGGCTTCCGCAGGACGGTCGAGCGCCGCGAAAACGTCCTCGAGGCGCTGGACCTGCGTTCGCGTCTCGTCTCGGTGGTCGGCAAAGCCCTGGCTCATCCGGTCGTTGGTCGTGTTGCGGGCCATCTCGTCGAGCGTCTCGACGAGTTCCTGTTCGATGTAGTACTGCTGTGCGAGCTTGTGGACGAACAGCTCGTGGAGATCGTTCATCGGCATACAGGTAGATCACCACCGACCAGCGGCTTAGTCGTCAACCCCGAACACGCAGGTGCGGCGAGATCGCTCGATTCCGCCGATCTGCCGCGGGTGAAACGTCGCGATCGATTCCCGCGCTTGCCGCTCGATCACGGCACGTCGTCGGGTACGTCGAAGTCATGGAAGTGCTCGCCCTTCTCCTTGCTGAGGATATTCAGCGCCGCCGACGCGCCGTCGCCCGCGGCGATGACGGCCTGCCACTCCTCGGCCCGGACCATCGCGCCCGTCGCGTACAGGTTATCGATGCTCGTCTCCATATCGAGGTCGACGTCGACGGTGTCCTCGTCGTCGAAATCGACGCCGAGATCCTCGGCTACGGAGCGGTCGGCACCCGTCGCGAGTACCACGTAGTCGGCCCGGTACTCGTCGTCCGCGGTCTCGACTCGGAAGCCGCCGTCGCTCGGTTCCACGTCGGTGACCTCCTCGCCGACCCGGACGTCGGCCCCGCGGTCGCGGACCTGGCCGCGCGTGAGCTCCATGAATTCGCTCCCGCTGATGCTCCGGATTCCCGGGTAGTTGAACAGGTGGGCCTTGTGCATCCACGTCTCGTCGGTATCGAAGACGACGGTCTCGAGGCCGTTTTTCGCAGTGAACAGGGCTGCGCTCAGACCGGCGGCACCGCCGCCGACGATTGCGACATCTACCATGGGCGAAGCCACAACGGATCCCCGGATAAAAATTCTCGACAGTACTCATGACTGTTACAAATGCTGATCGGCCGAATCGAAGCGGCCCGGCGGGCCAGCGGACCAGCGAGCGTCCGTCCGAACGGCCCGCGGCCGTCACACGTGTTCATACGGTTCCTCCTGCCAGTCCTCCATCGGTTCCTCCTCGCCGAGCCACTCTTCGACGACAGGGGTGGCGCTGAACCCGAGCGGGACGACCGAGACGAGGATCGTTAGACCAGACAGCGCCCAGATCACCTCGGGGTCCCGGAACGCGGCTTCGTTCAGCCCGAACGCGAGGTAGTACAGCGTCCCGATGCCCCGCAGTCCGTACAGGGAGATGATCGTCCGCTCCGTCCAACTGCGATCGAACCCGATCAGCGCGACGAGCCCGGACAGCGGCCTGACGACGAAGACGACGAGGACGGCGGCGACGGCCAGGCGCCACGTCAGCGGCGCGAACAGCCCGTGGGCGATGAGGCCGCCGAACAGCGTCATGATGACGCCAAGTAGCAACTGTTCGCTCATCTCGGAGAGATCGTGCAACCGCTCGTAGTAGACGTGGTCGTACTCGTAGTTGCGCAACACGGTCGCGGCGATGAAGACGCCGATAAAGCCGTAGCCGCCGAGGAACTCGATCAGGCCATAGACGGCGAACGTTCCCCCGAGCGCCTGAAGCCCGAGTACCGACGTGGCCATCGGCGCGTCGGGGACGCCGGCGAAGACCACCTTCGCGAGCAGCCAGCCGAATACCAGGCCGCCGAGCAGCGCGACGATGATCCGAAAGACGACATCGACGAGAATCCATTCGCCGAGCCAGTTCCCCGGCGCGGCGCCCGCGATCGCCATCGCGACCGCCAGGTTGGTAAACGGAAACGCGAAGCCGTCGTTCAACCCCGCTTCCGACGTGAGGGCGAATCGCACCTCGTCCTCGTGGCCGTCGGCGTCCTCGCGCTCTCGGTCTTCGGTGCTTCCTTCCGGGCCCTCGACCATCACCTCCGAGGCCATCACGGGATCGGTCGGCGCGATGACCGCCCCGAACAGCACCGCCGTCGGGATCGCCAGGCCGGCCCACCAACCGACGACGGCGGCCAGGCCGATCGTCAGCGGCATCGTGATCCCGAGCAGCCGCCAGGTCGACGCCCAGTCGCGCAGCCCCGGCGGGCGGTCGATCTTCAGCCCCGCGGTCATGAGCGCGATGATCACGCCGAGTTCGGCGAGCCGTTCGGCGAACTCGCCCTGCAATAGCGGATCGAGCGAGGGCAACCCGAGCGGTAACCAGAAGATAAGGAATCCGAAAAGAACGTAGATCGGCGGCCTCGTGAGCGGCTTGTTCTCGACGAACCGCGGTATCGCACCGACCCCCAGTATTATCAACCCGAGAAGAACGAGAACCTGATCGTAGAATTCCAACGCCATCGATGGGATTCACGTCGGATCGATGGAAAGGACTTGGCCCTGTATTTCCCGACCGGAGTTATTTCCGCGACGTCGGCCTAGAGCCGGTCGAACCGACCGAATCGACAGTCCCGCTGCGACCGTCTTCCGAACGAACGTGTCTGAAGTTGGAAATACATGGATCGACGAACCTATCTCGACCGATGCGCCGCCCTCGGCGTCGCGGTCGCCGTCGCCGGCTGCACCGATCAGACTCTCGAGGACGCCAAGGATCAGCCGCCGGTGTTCGACGACGTCTACGACGAGTCGTCGGGCAGTCTGCCGGTCGAAGACGAGTTCGACGTCGTCGCGGCGGGCATCGAGCGCGCCGACGGCGTGACCCTCGACGAGCCGGCCGCGCTCGAGGAGTTCCTGGTCGACGCCGGTATCGCGGTCGAGCACCTCGCGGAGGCCGAACTGCACGGCGACACGGTCCTCGAACTCGAACACGTGGTCGGGGAGACGATTTCGGAGGGAAACGGGCGGAGCATGGGCATCGTCGCGGGCGGGTACACGGCGCTCGTCCGCGGCGGGTACGACGGCGACGAACTCTCGGCCAGCCTCCTCGACCCCGACGGTCAGACGTTCGGCGAGTACGAGGTGCTGACCGATTGGGCCGAGGAGTACGATGCGGGCGGGATCACGGCCGCCGTCTACGCCAGCGAGGTGTTGCACACCCTCGAATCGGCGCGATGAGCCCCTACTCGGGACGGGGTCGATGCGCCGAATCGGACTCAGGAGCCGTCACGCGCTCGTGATCCGCCGCCAGAGCCGGCCGAGATCCGGACCGCCCGCGCCAGCGAGCGCCTCGAGCTTCCGAAGCGTTTTCTCCTCCTGTCCGAGGTTGGCCGCCAGCGGGTCCGTGACGTCGTCTCCGAGTCCCGCCTTCGCGGCCGTCGCGAGCAGCCCCTCGTAGCTGGTGATCTCGATTTGCTCCGTCTGGATCGCCAGCGTGAGATACCGGCGGTTCCGGAGGGCGGCGTCCGCCACGTCGCCCTCGACCTGCGCCTGCGCCGCGATCAGGCCGTCGACGAGCGGGTCGGCCCGCCTGGTCGGCTCGGCGCCGAGCGCGTCGAACGCGTCCTCGACGCGGCGGACCTGCGTCTCGGTCTCGGTCCGGTGGAGCGCGAAGCCCTTGCTGAGATTATCGTTCGTGGCCGTCTCCGACAGGTCGGCCAGAGCGTCGACCAGCTTCACCTCCATGTCGTAGACGGCCGCGAGGTCGTAGGTGAACAGGGCCGCAGGGTCTCGGATCTCCGTCTCCGGCGGGGACTGGGAGTCGCTCACGGTTGCTCTACGGACGCGTTCGAGAGGCCGTTACAAAGCCCATTTTCCGCCGCTACGAGACGGTCACTCCGGCCGATGATTCCGCGCGAACCACCAGGCGAGGACTTTCTTTACCGGCTCGGTCGTCGAGAGCCGGACGGAAGCGGCGAGGAGCGACGTCCGCCACGACGGAGGGAGCACGGCCGCGACGACCGCGCCGGCCTTGGCCGGCCAGCCGACCCCGTATCGCCCCTTCGGGTCGTCGCTGGTCGCCGCCTCGAGTATCGTTTCGGCGACCGCCTCGGGGGCGGTGATCCCGACGCCGCCGGCCTTGGCGGTGTGGAGCAGTTCGAGCACCTCGTAGAGGTCGGTGTACGCCGCGTTGTGATCGACGTCGACGAGTTCGTCGCGCGCCCGGTCGTAGAAGTCCGTCCCCACGACCGTCGGCTCGACGATGACGACGTCGATCCCCTGCTCGCTGACCTCCTGACGAAGGGTCTGACTGACGGTCGCGAGCGCGGCCTTCGAGCCGCTGTAGCTCCCGAGTCCGGCGATCGGAAACCGGTCCGTGATGCTCGTGACGTTGACGATCGTCCCGGCACCCTGCTCGCGCATCTGCGGCAGGACGGAGCGCATCAGCCGCTGGGGACCGAAGGTATTCACCTCGTACTGCTCGCGGACCTTCTCGATCGGCACGTCCTCGACGGGGCCCAGCTGGCCGAACCCGGCGTTGTTGACGAGGCAGTCCAGCCGGCCCTGCTCGTCGATGATTCGATCGACGACTCGCTCGACGTCGTCGGACGAGGTCACGTCGAGCCGATCGGTCAGGGCCCCGGCCGCCTCGAGGGCGGCCAGGTCGCTCGGCTCGCGGGCGGTCGCGTAGACCGTCCAGCCGGCGGCGAGAAACCGGCGAGCAGTTTCGCGCCCGACGCCCGAGGAACAGCCGGTGATGAGGACCGTCTTACTCGTACGCATAGGGTCCGTACGCTCCGAGCGAGGATAGAACCCCGGCGGGCCGACCTCCGCTGACGCGGCCTTTCCGGAGGCGAACGGCGCCAGGGACGGTCTCGAAGCAATATGCCGGGCCGTGTGCTAACTGCCTCGAGCGCCTAGTTCGGTCCCATGCCGCGAGAGGAAATTGCCGATTTCACTATCGAGACCGTTCAGGTGCTCTCCGAGGAGGAGACCGTCGACGAGGACCTGGTCCCCGAACTGAGCGACGACGAGTTGCTCGAACTGTACGAAGCGATGAAGCGATCGCGCCGGCTCGACGAGCGCGCTATCGCGTTACAGCGCCGAGGCGAACTTGGGACGTACGCGCCCGCGATCGGCCAGGAGGCCGCCCAGGTCGGCACCGCATTCGCCATGGCCGAGGACGACTGGCTCGTCCCGTCGTTCCGCGAACAGCCCGCGCTCCTCGTCCGGGGTACGCCGCCCGAGCGGATCCTCCAGTACGCACTGGGGATGGAGGAGGGCGCCGAGATCCCGGGCGGGAAGGGGGCGCTCCCGCCGGCCATTCCCGTCGGGTCCCAGCCGTTACACGCCGTCGGCGTCGGCTGGGGCGAGTCGTTGCAGGACAGAGAGACCGTCGCCGTCACCTACTTCGGTGACGGCGCGACCAGCGAGGGCGACGTCTACGAGGCGTTGAACCTCGCCGGCGTCTACGACGCCCAGACCGTCTTCGTCTGTCAGAACAACCGGTACGCCATCTCGACGGGGACCGAGAAGCAGACCGAAGCGGAGACGTTCGCCCAGAAGGCCATCGCGGCGGGCATCGAGGGCATTCAGGTCGACGGCAACGACGTCTTGGGCGTCTACCGCGTCGCACAGGAAGCCATCGAGAAGGCCCGGAACGGCGATCCGGTCTTCATCGAGGCGCTCACCTACCGGCGGTCGATGCACACGACCTCCGACGACCCCTCCGCCTACCGCGAACACGAGGAGGAGTCCGAGTGGGAGGCCCGCGACCCCATCGTCCGTTTCCAGATGTTCCTCGAAGACCGCGGGATCCTCGACGCGGACACCGAAGCCGAGATCGACGACCGGATCGAGTCCGAACTCGCCGACGCGATCGACCAGGCGCGGACGGCTCGCGAGGAGCTCGATCCGGCGGACATGTTCCGCCACGTCTACGCCGACTTGCCGCCCGAACTCGAGGACCAACTCGCGGCGTTCGAGGCCGACGGACGAGGGGGTGGTGTGGATGGCTGAACGCCTCCGGATGGTCGAAGCCGTCCGCGACACGCTGGACGCGGAGCTAGAGCGCGACGACGACGTCGTCGTCTACGGCGAGGACGTCGGCCGAGCTGGCGGCGTGTTCCGGGCGACGCAGGGGCTGATCGACGACTATCCCGACCGGGTGTTCGACTCGCCGGTCGCGGAGGCGGGCATCGTCGGCATGGGCGTCGGCCTCGCGGCCACCGGCATGCGACCGGTCCCGGAGATCCAGTTCCAGAGTTTCCTCTACCAGGGGTTCCATCAGCTGGCCCAACACGTCGCGCGCATCCGGAGCCGCACTCGGGGGACGATTACCTGTCCCATGACGATCCGGGCGCCCTACGGCGGCGGCATCCACGCCCTGGAACTGCACTCCGAGAGCTTCGAGGCCGGGTTCGCACACGTGCCGGGCCTACAGGTCGTCTTCCCCTCCTCGCCGGCCGAGACGAAGGGGCTGCTCACGTCGGCCATCCGCGATCCGGATCCGGTCGTCTTCATGGAACCGACGCGGCTGTACCGCTCGTTCCGCGAGGAGGTCCCCGACGACCACGAGATCCCGCTCGGCCAGGCGCGCGTGGTCGAGCCAGGCGACGACGTGACGGTCGTCGCCTGGGGATCGATGCTCCGCGAGACCCTCGACGCCGTCGAGGACGTCGACGCGAGCGCCGAGGTGGTCGACCCGCGGACGCTCTATCCGCTCGACACGGAGACCATCGCCGAGTCGGTGAAGAAGACCGGCCGCTGCGTCGTCGTCCACGAAGCGCCTCGGACAGCGGGCATGGCCGGCGAGATCACCGCCCGCATCAACGAGGAGGCGTTTCTCTACCTCGAGGCTCCGGTCGAGCGGGTAACCGGCTACGACGTGCCCGTCCCGCTGTTCGCCCGCGAGGACGACTATCTGCCCGACGCCGACCGGATCGCGGACGGGGTTCGGCGCGCGCTCGAATTCGGGTGAGGAACGCGGCGCCGTCGATAGCTGCGGTCCGACGGCGACGTCGCCACGTCACCGCTCGGACTCGTCTTCGGCTGTCCCGTCTCCATTTTCGTCCTCGGCCTGGCGATCCGCGGCGTCCCGATCGGCGTTCGCGACGGCCCCGCTACCCCGCCGCTCGGGAGCCTTCTCCGACGTCGGCTCGGGGTCGGTCCCCTCGCGGGCCGGGTACGACTGCTCCGGAGTCGGGCCGGTCGCCTCGCTGGCCTCGTCGGCCATCGCGGCGTCCGAGAGGTCGATCTCGACGCCCTCGTTTCTCCCGTCTTCGCCGTCGTCGACCCGCGGGTCCGTCCGCTCCGCGTCGTCGAGGGAGGGCTTCGGGCGCGGCTCCTCGCCTCCCGTCGTGAACCGGACGTCCCCCTCGTCGTCTCCGGTGACCGTCTCCACGTCAGATTCGCCCGAAACGCCGCGCGGGTTCGTCTCGTCTTGACTCATGACGTCGTCGCGCTCGCGGGCGGCGCGGGCGTCGTCGGCGACCGTCTTGGAGTGTGTCGCCTGGTCGTCGGACTCCTCCGATTCGGTCCCGCCGAAGGCGGACAGACCGCCGTCGGAGTCGCCGGAGCCGTCGGCCGAGCGGCGCTGTCTGAGGCCGACGGCGAACAGCGCCGCGCCGGCGAGGAGGTGCGCCGCCGCTCGGGCGCCGCTTCGGTTCCGGTTCCGGGACGCCGCCCGGACCGCGCGCATGAGGAGCGCACCACCGGTCAGGACGGCGAGCGAGCCGTTCCGCGCGGTGCCGGCGAGCGTCGAGCCGGCTCGCTTCGCGCGGAAGGGAAGCCTCGTTTCGGTACCGCGATCGTCGTCACTCCGTCGCGTCGAATCGGATTGGTGGGTCGACATGGTGTACTAAGGGAGCCGCGTCGGTCCGAGATACCGTACGACCTCGCCACAGTTGAATCCCGACGCGGCAACAACAACGGTGAACCGTTATTCCGGTCCTTCGAGCGAGCCGCGGGCCGCGAGCGAGCGGTTTCAGCCCTCCGTTCCTTGTAGCTGGGCGTAGACAGCCGGAACGCTGATCCCAATGCCGGACGCAACCCCACCGGAGTCCCCGCGCCAGGAGTCGCTGTGGCTGGCCACGACGCCGACGACCGAGTACGGTCCCCTCGAAGACGGCCTGAACGTCGACGTGGCGATCGTCGGCGGCGGCATCACCGGGTTGACCGCCGCGATCGAGTTGAAAGAGGCCGGCCGGACCGTCGCCGTCGTCGAGTCGGACCGCATCGTCGAGAGCACCACCGGGCACACGACGGCCAAACTCACCTCCCAGCACGGGCTGCTCTACGACGCGCTCGTCTCCCAGTTCGGGAAAGAGAAGGCGAGACAGTACGCGAACGCGAACGAGGCGGCGATCGACGCGGTCGAGCGCCGCGTCGAGGACGAGAACATCGACTGCGACTTCCGCCGGACGGAAGCGTACACCTACGCCGGTTCGGCAGACGACGCCGAGCGGATCCGCGAGGAAGTCGACGCGGCCCGGCGAGTCGGTCTCCCGGCCGCCTTCGTCGAAGAGACGCCGCTGCCGTTCGACGACTACGGCGCGATCCGGTTCGACGACCAGGCGGAGTTCCACCCGCGGAAGTACCTGCTCGCGATCGCGGAACGGGTCCACGGCGACGGCAGCCACGTCTTCGAGGAGACCCGCGCGCTCGATATCGATCCGGGGTCTCCGTGTCGCGTCGAGACGGAGCGCGGCGAAATCGTCGCCGACGACGTGGTGGTCGCGACGCACTTCCCGTTCTTCGATCGGGCGGGCTACTTCTCGCGGATGCACCCCCATCGCGCGTACCTACTCGCGGTCCGGATCGCGGAGACACCGCCCGAGGGGATGTACTACAGCACCGATTCGCCGCCGGCGACGATCCGGACCTATCGGGCGAGCGGCGACGGGAGCGGGTCTGGCGACGGTGCCGAAGACGGCGACCTCCTCCTCGTCGGCGGCCAGAGCCACAAGCCGAGCGTCGACGGAGTGCCGACCTCCGAACGGTACCGTCGGTGCGAGGCCTTCGCCCGCGAGCACTTCGCCGTCGAGTCGATCGAGTACCGCTGGTCGACGATGGACTACTCGCCGGTCGACCAGGTGCCCTTCATCGGACAGATCGACCCGCTGTCCGAGCACGTCTACGTCGGCACCGGGTTCAAAGGCTGGGGGATGACTGGCGGCACCGCCGCGGGGATGATCCTCTCCGATCTGATCGTCGAGGGATCGAATCCGTGGGCCGACGTGTTCGACCCTCAACGGCTCCCGACGAAATCCGGCGCGAAGACGTTCCTCGAGGAAAACGCGACCGTCGGCGGGAGCTTCGTCGGCGACCGGATCAAGGCCGCGCTCGCGTCGCTCGGCGCCGACGGGGCTGACGACCTCCCGGCGCCAGGCGACGCCGAAATCGTCCGGCGGACGGGCGGATCGATGGGACTCTACCGCGACGAGGAGGGAACCGTCCACGCCGTCTCGGCGACCTGCCCGCACATGGGCTGTCTCGTCCGGTGGAACGACGCCGAGCGGACCTGGGACTGCCCCTGCCACGGCTCGCGGTTCACCCACGAGGGCGACGTGCTGTCGGGCCCGGCGCTCGAGGGATTGCTCTATCGGGAGCTGTAACCGTCTCTGCCCGTACTCGTCGCCGGTGAGTAGGCCATAATTGGCGCGATTTCGTCGTCCGTGTGGAATTCATCAATGTTCTTCCCCGCGAAGTCGTGCTTGTGGCCTCGCGCTTTCCCTCGCTGCTGATGGACTCCGGGTCTTGATCGCGGGGAGTTCCGCGTCGAGAAAACTCTTGCCAGCGGACAATCCCACGTCGAGGAGGTGGTCGTCCAACTCGGCCGGAAGTACTCTGTGACGGTAGTCCCGGTGACGTCTCGGAGAACGGATGGGTGGATTTTCGTCCACTCATCATACACCGTGAGTTCTCATCACTCCAAAAACATAGAACGTGCGGCTGGATGCCGACCTCGACGGCTAACGGAACCAGAGCGAAACGGTGAACTCTCAACTCAAGCGCAAATACGGTGCGTTCGTCTGTTCACGACGCTGGTGGAACCAGTTTCGTGAACTCGCCCTTGCGTGTATCGTCCACAATCTCGACCGAACCCTCTACCGACCAGAACAGATCAAATAGATAACATATAGGGCGCCGATCTGTCTGGAAGATAGTAGAAACTGTGTGCTGAATACGGAGATACGTTCAGCAAACAGATCTAACAACAGTGGTGGCAAGTAACCGAAGTGCTTACTAAGTCCATAGAAGACGACCTCAGCGTACGACTGGAGAATTGCCGCCCTAGCATTCTGGTGGAAACACGATTTCATCAAACTGCGTCATGATTCACTACTATCCCCACCGTAAGAGTGAAAAGAATGTTCTATGATCTTTCTACGCTTATTTCAAAAGGAAATTCTTTCAAGCTTTCACCGTTAGATTTTGGGAGCAGATATTGTTTCCATTCCCGAGTATTGGGGTCGCTGTAGTCACCGATGTCCGGATGAGGTGCAACATCATCATAGTCTTTTAATCGGTTTTTGATAACCGAGCGAGCACGTTGGCCTTCTATCGTATCTCCACTAACATCGTCAAGAACACCCCGTGGTTGGATCGTTATTTCCAGTCCATACGGTGTATACCTGCTCTTCCGATCCGTATAGAATGGGGCACGTCCGACGATAAACATCGATTCTCCACAGAAGCAGAATTCCCATTCCGGATCACTTGGGTCCTCGGGAATATCACTCGGCCACGGTTCCGGATCTCGTTTGTGTAGAAATTCGAGTATCCGCCAGAACTGATCACGGTATTCCTGTTCACTCTGATTCTCATCAGGAGATTTGAAAAATATCACCAAGGTCGTCCGGTCGGCTATCGATTGATACCGTTCGAGATATTGTTGCAATCCTTCTTTCACTTTGAAGAGCGCATCATGATCACGGGAATCTCCTACGAAAAGGTAACGAGCGGTATCGTTCTGCTCAGCGTTCACCGCGAAATAACATGGATAGCGAGTATTCCGCATCGTCTCTCGGAACTGAATATATCTCTTTTTTTTCCATGCGATCAGTTCCTCTGCCTCGATCGCGTCTTGTAATTCAGATTGGTCGAACAGCAGTCCCGTTCTATTCATGATCAAAATATTGGTTAAATTATTCAATCATCGAAATGCTGTCCTGCAAGAAGTTCGCTCTTCTCGTACTTCTCACGTGTCTCTGTTCCACTGATTTCTGCAATCTCTTCAGGTACTGAGACAACCGCGTATCCAACATCTCGTCCGATAGCGACGGTATCGACGTCTGGAATGATCATCGTTTCAACGTTCGGATGGTCCTCGTAGACATCCTCGATCAGTTCCTGACGTTCCTGTGCGGTGAGTGGGTTCTTTTCGCTGAGCTCGGTATCACGGATGGCGATAATGACGTCTTTTCCGTTATCAGCAGCTGAATCAATGATCGTTCGGTGACCATCGTGGAGAGGTTGCCAACGACCGATGAAGAGGTGGCTCGGATCGAATTTGAGGTCCAATTCTGTATTGATCTTCTTGATGCTCTCTTCCTCCGAGTGCGTCGCCGTCCGAACTTCGAGTCCAACCTCCTCTCTCGTTGGCTCCTCGAACGGCGCGTCAATGCCGGTAAACCCCTCGATCTCGCCCTTACGCGCCTGTTCGTACATTCCTTTCACATCGCGTTCCTCGCACACTTCGACGGGTGCGTTGATATGGACGAACGAGACGTCCTCAATCTTCTCGGCGATCAGTTCTCGCTGGGAACGGTACGGGGTAATGAACGACGCGACGACGTCGAATCCCTGTTCGTTCAACGCCTGTGCAACTCCGGCAGCTCGCCTGAGGTTCTCGGTTCGATCCTCCTTGGAAAACCCGAGATCAGAATTGAGAGTGTTCCGAAGATAATCTCCGTCTAAGTGGACCGTACTCGGACCGATTAACCCCTCGGCGAGCGTCGTCTTTCCGGAACACGGCAGGCCGAAAAGCCATATCGTTTCTCCTGACATCAATCGATCTCCCCCGGAAGCATACGACGGCAGAGTCCGTCCGCACCGTTCCGAATCTCGTCGACGGTGGTGGGTTCGACATTATACGCCTCGGTCAGTATCGACCCCGCATTCGGCGTATCGTTGAACATGAACATCGCCTCGTTTATTGTGAGCGTGGAATTCATTATCGGCGACCTCGACGATCGGTGCCTCCACGAGCGACGCGAGTTGCCTTGCTGCTGCCGCCATCCGTCGCCGTTTCGCTCAGATCCATTCCGACTCCTCCGTGTATTTCAACTCCCGGAGTACCTCGGTGTACGGTTCGTCGGCCCGAGCGAGCGCACTCTTGATGAAGTCCTCCCTATCTCGCCAGCGAGCGTGTCTCGGTTCCTTCGTCGTCATCACCTTATTGGGGTTTTCGACGTTCTCCGAAAACAGCGCTGACTCACCGAGATCGGCGAATTCGACGATCTCCCCGACAGTGGAGCGAGTGTCGGTAAGAACGTCCTCGAACCGAACTCGAAGGACGTTCTCGAACGCGTCACGGCTATCGAGGATGTGGCGATGGGCTTGTGCCCATTGCATCAAACAGACGTCGATGAGTTTTCCCTGACGAACCCACCCCGGTGGGAGATCGTAACACCATAGCGAGCCATCGTATCCGTCGAGATCGAGATCTCCTACGTCATATGTTTGGAACCCTCTGTTCAATCGCCAACCATCGTAGAGGCCGTTGATCGACGCTGCTGGATTCCGTGTGAGATGAACGAGTTTGATATCGGTTTCGGGAAATAGCTGTTTGCGGATCCACGGGAGTCGGTACGCGTCGCCGCTCGCTTTGAGGACGAGCGTCCGCTCGAAGTCGTCGACCGTGAGCGCGCGCTTGTAACTGTGCGAAGACACGAACGGCCGATCCTCGATCGTTTCGGTTTTGAACGGACTGTTCGCATCTCGGTCCGCGTATTCGTCGTACTGTAACGGTGAGAGTCCCAGCTCCCTGAGAGTCTCGTCGAACGAGACTCCGTCGAGCAACGCGTCGTGTATCTCCTTGTACGGGAGTTCTCGATCGGGAAACTGCAACGGAAGCCGGACGAGCGTATTATCCACGCGGTGCGTTCGATCGCCGGATCGGTCGGTTGCACCGACCTCAGCGAGTAGATCCGTCAGGAGCTTCTCTCTATCGAACGACCCGAAGTCGGCCGGAACGACGTCGGATTCGAACGTCGGGTAACAGACTCCGTTCAGGGTGTACCATCGGTCGTGTTCGCCATCGGGACTACACGTTTCTTCGTGATGTCGAAGGATATCGAAAAGGAGGCTACTTCCTCCTCTCGGGGCCGACGTGATAAGCAACACACTGTCGAAGTCGTTAATCTGGTACTCCGACAGAATCGATCGTTTCTCCTCCGTGACGACCTCGTTTTTTACGTGTTCGTCGTTCCGTTTGGCTTTGTCGCGGAAATTGTTCGGAGGTTCTTCGAGGCTCACCGGCTACCACCTCTCGACGTGCCTACCGAATCAATCCATAGTCGGTTCCGCCTGTTTAGTTTCATTGACCGTGATCGCATCGACATAGTTTGTCATTTGATAACCATCACCAGGTAGCGACTGCAAGTTACGTGTGGAGGATCGGTCGCTACCAGGCAGAGGTCTACGAGTGGTGTATCCTTACGGCGAATCACGAAGTGAATGAGGGTTTCACATGCAGGGAAACTGGCGAACCAGCAGGCGGCACCAACTCGAAACACTCCAGTATATGACGATTTACTGTTGGCGAATTACCATCGAAATTCGGATCAGCAGTTTCCGCTATCGACTCATCAGCGAATGAGAGTGCAGTTCTAAACCGATCAAATAATGGCCAACCCATCTGTTGTTCATCACGACCTGCTCAAAACGCTCTTCGGTAGCCTGACGGAGTAGTAGGCTAACAAGGAACGGCTGGAGCCATCAGATCGTCTGAAGCGGCCGAACACCGGAGAAATGCGGTCAGCTTACAGACCACTTGGGCGGTTCCGACACACTACCGAAGAGCGGGCTAAGAAGTAGCTCTGTGGGACGTAAACCCGGACGGACTCTGGTGGGATACTTATCTGTCGAAACGGTCTACGCAGCCACACAAACGCGGGTCAAACTGACCGCCGCACCGCTGATCGCAACGGTTACGAGAACGATACGTCAGCGGAATCGATACGAGTCGGTTCGGGAACCGACTCGCTCGAGACGGCGTACTCGCCCCGTCCACCCTCGCCGGCAGCCGCCTGGTTTGCTCGATCCGCTTGCTCAGCCTGGTCCCCGTCGCCTGGCAGAACGATCACGCCCCGGGCCAGCAGCGGCGCGATCACGCCCGCGGCGACGGTCCGGGGGTCCGAGAGCGGCCCGCGGACGACGACGCGATCGTCCGCGGCCAGGTCGTACGTCTCGACGACCTCGCGCGCGGCTTCGAGTACGGCCTGGTGGCTCACCGTCCGCTCGCCGTCGGTCAGGAGCGCGGTCTCGGGTTCGATCGACAGCGGCGGGAACGACGGATTTTCGGTCCAGACGCCGGCGTCGAAGTGGTGGACGGCCGGCGAGTCGGGCTCGTCGCCATAGCCGACGCGCTGTGCGCCCCGCGGGAGGTCGTAATCGTCGAGGGTCGCGACGGGCGCCACGAGGGCCCGGAACTCGTCGTCCCCCGCGAGGTCCGTCGGCGGCTCGAAGCGGGTCCGGCCCTCGAGCAGCGTCGTCCCGAAGAACGCCAGCAGGGCGAGCGGCCCGTCGCCGACGACGCCGACGGTGACGCCCTCGCGGACGCCCGCGTGGCGCAGGAAGTTCCCGGCCTTCCAGGCGGTCGTACACAGCCAGTGGTAGTCGTACTCCCGGCCCGTCGCGTCGACGAGCCCGATCCGATCGTCGCGGCGCTCCCGGGTGAGCAGGTGGTCGACCGTCGCTGCGTTCATACCCGGGACTGCTCGCCCGGCCGAAAAAAGCGCGCCGACTCGCGGCGCGCTATCGATTCCCGTCGTTCGACGGGTACGACGGGTTCAGGACGCGCCGTCAGTCGTCCGCGGCCGCCGGCTCGGCGTGGTCGACGTCGGTCCCGAGACACTCGAGGAACTCGGCGAGCCACTCGGGGTGATCCGGCCAGGCCTGGCCGGTCACGAGATTACCGTCGCGGGTGACCTCGCCTTCCCAGTCGGCGCCGGCCCCGCGGACGTCCGCCTCGAGCGCCGGGTAGCCGGTGCAGGTCCGGCCCTCGAGCACGTCCGCGGCCGAGAGGATCTGCACACCGTGGCACAGCGCCGCGACGGGTTTGTCTTCCTCGAAGAAGTGCCGGACGAGTTCGAGCACCTCGTCGTAGGTCCGGAGGTACTCCGGCGCGCGGCCGCCGGGGACGACCAGGCCGTCGTATTCGGCGGGGTCGACGGCGTCGAAGTCCGCGTTCAGTTCGAAGTCGTGGCCAGGCTTCTCGGTGTAGGTCTGGTCGCCCTCGAAGTCGTGGACGGCCGTCGGACAGGTGTCGCCGGCCGCCTTCTCGGGACAGACGGCGTCGACTTCGTGGCCGACCATCTGGAGCGCTTGGAACGGGACCATTACCTCGTAGTCCTCGACGAAATCGCCGGCCAGGAGCAGGAGTCGCTTGCCTTGCATGGTTCGTGTCACCACTCGAAAAGACGGCGTTCTCCGTGAAAACCTGTATTGGGCATTTCCGTGACAGTCACGACTCCGAATCGGTGTCCGCCCCGCACCTCAGAGGACGCCGTGATCCCGGTAGAACCGCCGCGTTCGGGCGTCGGTCAGCAGCGGCCGGTGGACCTGTAACGATGCCACGCCCGGATAGCTGTTGGCCTCGATGATCCGGAACTCGCCCTCGTCGGTGACGACCAGGTCCCAGCCGACGTAGGGGACGTGGGAGAGCGTCTCCGCGATCTCGAGCAACCGCTCGCGAATTTGCTCCCAGCCGGGCACCGCCGTCCCCTCGATTCGAGTGCCGGTGTCGGGGTGGGACTCGTGCCAGTCGACGACGCCGTCGTGGGGGTACTCGGCGCCCGCGCTGAGTCGGCCGGTCTCTCGATCGACCAAGGCCGTCAGCCCGCCGTTCGAGAAGTTGTCCACGGGAACGGACTCGTCAGTTCCGATCCGGTGGATTGCGATCGGAACGAACGCCTCCCCCTCTCGTTCGTCGTACATCGTCAGGACCCGGATCGTGTTCGCCGTCTCGGGGAACATGTCGGCCGCGTAGTCGGCCTGGTCGACGTGCTCGCAGACCAGGTAGTGGTCGAGGTCCGCGAGCGTTTCGGCGAGTTCGCGCTCGCCGATCGGCGCGCCGTCGAACAGGTACTCGCCGTCGCCGCCGTCCTCGCCACCGGTCGTCCGCTCGAGGAAGTGGACGTTGTTCCCGCCGCCCCCGCTGAACCACTTCAGGACGAGCTGTTCCCCGTCCGCGAGGGTGTCGTCGAGCCAGGCGATCGGGTCCTCGGTCGGCCGCCTCGTGGCCGCCTCCGCCGATTCGGTCGGGTGCTCGAGTTCGATGCCGCCGTCGGTCAGCGCCGCCCGCTCGTAGGCCGGATCGAACGTGTGGAAGCGCCCGTCGGCGAGCAGCCCGTACACCGCCGGACGGTGGTCGGGAAACTCGCCGAGCACTCGGTGGAAAGCGAGTTTGTTGTCGATCAGCGCGTTCCAGTGGCCGTTGATCCGTTTCGTACCGACGAACCGCTGGTGGTCCGAGAGGTACGCGTCGGGATTGTTCGACTCGAAGTCGTAGAGTACGCCGGACTTGCTCAGAAAGCCGCGGCGGTAGAGCCAGAGCCGGCGCCGGGGCGAAAGATCGAACGACGGACCGGTCCGTCGCTCCGCACGGAGTAGCTTGCGAAACTGATTCGCCGTCCGGTAGGTTCGGGCGATGTCCATCGACGATGGCGACTGCACCGAGCGGGCCCATATTTATCGGCGCTATAAGATCGCATCCGGCCCTCGAAACAGTCCCGTCAGCTAGAACGCGCGCTTGATCTTCTCGAAGAACCCGTCCGCGATCTCGATCTCGTCGCCACCGGCCTCCGCGAACGCCTCGAGCGCCTCGCGCTGTTCCTCGTTTAAGCTCTCGGGCGTGACAACCTGGACCTGCACGTAGAGGTCGCCGTGGCCGCGACCGCGAAGCCGGGGCATCCCCTTGCCTTCGAGACGGAAGGTCTCGCCGCTCTGGGTACCCGTCGGGATCTCGAATTCGGCAGCGCCGTCCAGTGTCGGGACTTCGACAGTGTCGCCGAAGGTGGCCTGCGGGAAGGAGATGGGAAGCCGGTAGCGCAGGTCGTCGCCCTCGCGTTCGAACTCGTCGTGTTCGCGGACGGCGACGTCGATCAGCAGGTCGCCGTGGCGGCCGCCCTCGGGACTCGGCGCGCCCTCTCCTTCCATCCGGAGGGTCTGGCCCTCCTGAATGCCGGCCGGCACTTCGACGGTCAGCGTCGCCTCGTTGCGGACGTAGCCCTCGCCGCGGCACTCGCCGCAGGTCTCGGAGTACAGCGTCCCCTCGCCCTCGCAGCGGGGACAGGCCGTCGTCTGCTGGACCCGGCCCAGCGGCGTCTGCTGTACTTGGGTCACCTGGCCCCGGCCCTGGCACTCGGGACAGGTCCGGGCGTCGGCCTCCGGCGGGTGGCCGTCGCCGCCGCAGACATCGCACTCCTCGGGGCGTTCGACGGTGAACTGCTTTTCCGCTCCCGTGTAGGCCTCCTCGAGGGTAATCTCGAGTTCGGTCCGCAGGTCACGGCCCTTCCGGGGGCGACGGCGGCCGCGGCCGCCGCCACCGCCGCCGAAGACCTGCTCGAAGAGGTCGCCGAGTCCGCCGCCGCCCATCCCGCCACCCATGCCGCCGAACGGGTCGCCGCCCATGCCGCCGGCGCCGCCGGATTCGCTGGCGTCGAAGCCGTGTTTCTCGGCCTGCTCGTAGCGGTCGTGGCCCATCTGATCGTAGGCCTGGCGCTTCTCCTCGTCGGTCAGGACCTGCTTTGCCTTCTGTATTTTCTTGAACTTCTCCTCGGCGTCGGGGTCGTCGCTGACGTCCGGGTGGTACTCGGTGGCCTTCTCCCGGTACGCCTGTTTGATCTCCTCGGTAGACGCGTCGGGGCTCACACCGAGAACGTCGTAGAAGTCCTCGCTCATTCGTTGTTCCACCGTTACTCGGTTGAGCCACTTGAAACGAACGTTCCCTCCAGCACCGGGTGGGTACTCGTTCGAAGTCGAACGAACCAAACGCGTAGAAACGGCCGCTCAACGGCTATGAATGCGAATGTGAAGGCGAATCGCCGTCGGCGAGCTGACGGTCGATCGCGTTACTCGTCGTCCTCGTCCTCGTCGAAGCTGACGTCCTCGAAGTCGGCGTCGACGAACTCCTCGTCCTCGTCGCCGGCGGCACCTGCGCCAGCATCGGGACCGGGGTTCGGACCGCCGCCCATACCGGCGCCTGCGGCGCCGGCACCTGCGGCACCGCCGGCACCCGCAGCGTCGGCCTGGCCGGCCTGTTGCTGGTAGACCTGCTTGCCGATCTCCTGGAGCTCCTTGCTGAGGGCCTCGGTCGCGGCTTCGATGTCCTCGGCGTCGGCCTCGTCGTCGTCGATCGTTTCTTCGAGGTCCTCGATCGCACCCTCGATGTCGGCGCGAAGGTCGTCGTCGACCTGCTCGTCGTTCTCTTCGAGGAGGGTCTCGGCGCGCTGGATCGTCGCCTCGGCCGTGTTCCGCGCCTCGATGCGCTCGCGCTTTTGCTTGTCCTCCTCGGCGTGTTGCTCGGCCTCGCGTTGCATCTTATCGATCTCCTCGTCGGAGAGGCCGGCACCGCCCTCGATGGTGATCTCCTCGCTGGTGCCGCTGCCCTTGTCCTCCGCGGAGACGTTGACGATGCCGTTCTCGTCGATCGAGAAGGTGACTTCGATCTGCGGCGTTCCCGCGGGCGCCGGCGGGATGCCGGTCAGGTGGAACTCGCCGAGCAGTTCGTTCTCCTCGGCCAGTTCGCGCTCGCCCTGGAAGACCCGGACCTGGACGGTGGTCTGGTTGTCCGCCGCGGTCGTGAAGATCTTCGATTCCTCGGTCGGGATCGTCGTGTTCTTCTCGATCAGGCGCTCGAAGAGGCCGCCCTTGACCTCGATACCGAGCGAGAGCGGCGTGACGTCCAGTAGGACGATGTCGTCGACCTCGCCGCCGAGCACGCCGCCCTGGATCGCCGCGCCCAGCGCGACGGCCTCGTCGGGGTTGACGTTCTTCTGGGGCTCCTTGCCGGTCAGTTCCTCGACCTTCTCGGAGACCTGGGGCATCCGGGTCGATCCGCCGACCAGAAGCACCTCGTCGATGTCGTCCTTCTCGTAGCCCGCGTCTTCGAGGGCCTGCTCGGTCGGCTCGACCGTGCGCTCGATGAGGTCCTCGGTCAGCGACTCGAACTTAGCCCGCGTGAGCGATTCCTCGAGGTGGATCGGACCGTCGTCGGTCGCCGTGATAAAGGGCAGGTTGATCTCGGTCTCCTTGCGCGAGGAGAGCTCGATCTTGGCCTCCTCGGCGGCGTCTTTCAGCCGCTGGAGCGCCTGGCGATCCTCGCGGAGGTCCATGCCGTGTTCCGCCTCGAACTCGTCTGCGAGCCAGTCGATGATCGCCTGGTCCCAGTCGTCGCCGCCGAGGTCGTTGTCGCCGTTCGTGGCAACGACCTCGTAGACGCCACCGCCGAGATCGAGGATGGAGACGTCGAAGGTGCCGCCGCCCAGGTCGTAGACGAGGATGGTCTGATCATCGTCGTCGTCGAGCCCGTAGGCCATCGACGCGGCGGTCGGCTCGTTGATGATGCGCTCGACCTCGAAGCCGGCGATCTCGCCGGCGTCCTTGGTCGCCTGGCGCTGTCGGTCAGAGAAGTACGCGGGGACCGTGATGACGGCTTTCTCGACCTCGTCGCCCAGGTAGTCCTCGGCGTCGCGCTTGATCTTCTGGAGGATCATCGCCGAGATCTGTTCGGGCGTGTACTCTTCGTCGTCGATCTCGACGGTGTAGTCGTCCTCGCCGATGTGGCGCTTGATCGAGGAGATCGTCTTTTCGGGGTTCTGAATCGCCTGGTTCTTCGCGGGTTTGCCGACTAGGCGTTCGTCGTCGGTGAAGGCGACGATGGAAGGGGTCGTCCGCTCCCCTTCGGCGTTGACGATGATCTCCGGATCGCCACCTTCCATCACCGCGAACGCGCTGTTCGTCGTCCCGAGGTCAATTCCGAGAATTTTGTTGCTCGCCATCGTGGAGGCAATTGTGCGCACTTTGTTTTAAAGGTTACTAGCCCGAAGCAGGTTTCGAATAAAAGCCGCTGAGAACGCCTCACGCGCCCGTGTACTCGAGTTTCGAGCCAGCTACGAGTCAGTTTCGAGTCAGTAAAAACGAGTCAGCGGCAGGATGGGTTCCTCCCGGATCGTCGAGGCGAGCGAGCGGCCGCGACCGGTTCCGATCCGATCGCGGTCGGGTCGCCTGGTCGCGTTACTCGTCGGCGTCGTCGTCGGCGACTTCGCCGCCGAGTTCGATCGCATCGCCGTCCGAATCCGCTTTCTCGCCGTCGGTGTCGGCATCGTCGGCTGCCGAATCTCCGTCCTCTGTCGCGGGCTCGGTCGCGTCCTCGTCGGTCGCGGGTTCGTCGCCGCCATCGGCGGCGTCGCTCTCGGACTCCGGCTCGTCGGCGTCCGCGGTCGACTCGTCCCCTGCTTCCTCGTCCGCTTCGTCCTCGTCGAGTTCGCCGTTCGAGACCGTGACCTGGGCGTTCTGGATGACCTTATCGCCCATCTCGTAGCCAGGCGTGTAGACGTCGGCGATCGTCCCCTCGGGCTGGGCGCTGTCGACCTGCATCATGACCTCGTGGCGCTGCGGGTCGGTCTCGGTTCCCGGCTCGGGGTCGATCTCGGAGACGTTCTCGTCCTCGAGGATGCGGTCGAACTCGCGCAGCGTCATCTCGACGCCCTCCCGGAGACTCTCGACGTCGCCGCTGTCCTCCTCGAGGGCCCGTTTGAGATTGTCGCGGACGCCGATGAGCCGCTCGACGAGGTCCTCGGTGGCGCGGTCTTTGATCTGCTGTTGGCGCTTCTTGGCCCGCTTCTTGTAGTTCTGGAAGTCGGCCTGCTTGCGCTTGAGACGGCTCTTCAGGTCTTCGACCTCCTCCTCGTACTCCTCGAGTTGGTCGTCGCGCTCGTCGAGCGCTCGCTCGGACTCGTCGAGTTCGTCCTGAAGGTCGCCGATGGTCTCGGCCTGGGACTCGATTCGCTCGCGGAGGTCCTCGAGTTCCTCGCGCTGCTGGGAGACGGTCCCGTTGAGGTCGCGAGCCTCCTCGACGATCGAGTTGACCTTGTGCGCGAGTTCGTCGTCGTACTCGGTGACCTGATTAAGCACTCGCTGCACGTCCTCGCTCGTTTCGGGCGTCTCACCTGAAGCGGCTGCGGGCGCGTCAGCCTCAGCGTCGGTCTCCCCCGCGGTCGTGTCCGGACTCGCGTCAGCGTCTGTCTCGGCCGACTCGTCGGTCGACTCGGCGGCCTGGTCCGAGCCGTCACCGGCGCTGGTCGGCTGTTCGGGGTCGACGTCGGCCGTCTCGCCGTCGTCGGATTCCTCCTCGGACGGGACACCCTGGGCGGACGCGTTCGTGCCCTCGTCTTCGCTCATGTCCCAGTCAACGAACACCGGTAATAAAAGGGTTGAGGTACGGGGGTCGGCGTGGATCGGCCGAGAGTCGAACGACCCGCTCGCGGCCCGCGTACAGTCGTCGAAACCGCTGAAAACGACCCTTTAGACGCCGTGTCGCTCCTGACAGTCGTTGCAGATCAGGCCACTGAACCACTTCAGGTCCCCGCAGCCGTGACAGAGTCGGTACCACTCGAACTCCAGATCGACCGGGTCGGTCGCGGACTCGGTTTCGCCTTCGTCCTCGGCCTCGGTCCGTCGCTGTGCAACCGCTTCGCTCGCCGCTGAGAACCCGTCCGGATCGGCCCAGCGAACCCGGGTCTCCGGACGAACACATCCCCTTCCACTCCCCATGCCATCGTCGGCATCTATTGTAGCTTAGTTAACTATTATCCGTCTAATATCGGTAGACGAATAATTAACGGAAGCCAATTGATTTCTGGCAATCCAGTTACTACAGACAATATTCTATAAAAATGTCTGACAGACACAGAGCATTCTCATCACTATAACAAGATCGTAAAGCACCATCCGATCCGTTACACGAGACGGAGGAACGGGACGCGGTACACACGGAACCGCCGGACACCCGACCGTATATGTGCGCTTGTCCCCGACTGTGACGCGTGACGCGGACCCCGGCCGACGAATCGACGCCGATCGAACTCCGGTACGAGGACGGGACGATCCGGATCGACGGCCTGGCGGAATCGACCGTCTCGCCAGCATCGATCCGGTCTGCGGTCCCCGAACTCGACTCCGATCCGCGGACCGGCGCCTGGCGCGCGCCCGCCTTCCGGTACGCCGACCTGCGAACGGGCCTGGCGGACGCCGACGCCGCGGTCGACGATCGCGTGCTCGATCCCGCATCCGTCCCGCCGCTCGACTCGGCGTACGAACTTCGCGACTACCAGGCGACGGCACTGGACGCCTGGCTGGAGACGGATTGCTGGGCCGACAGCGAGGGGCCGGCCAACCCAGTCGCGAGAGCGCCCGCGGGCGTCCTCGAACTTCCGACGGGGAGCGGCAAGACCGTCATCGCGCTGAAGGCGATCGAGCGGCTCTCGGTCCCGACGCTCGTGGTCGTGCCGACGATCGACCTGCTCGACCAGTGGGAGCGCGAACTCGACCGCGAGTTCGATGTTCCGATCGGCCGCTTCGGCGGCGGCGAGCAGCGCCTCGAGCCGATCACCGTCTCGACGTACGACTCGGCGTACCTGAAGGCCGACTCGGTCGGCGACCGGTTCGGCTGCGTCGTCTTCGACGAAGTTCACCACCTCGGCGGCGAGGGCTACCGCGAGATCGCGCGACTGCTCGCCGCGCCCGCGCGATTGGGGCTGACCGCCACCTTCGAGCGTCCCGACGGCGCCCACGAGGTCGTCGAAGAGATCGTCGGGCCGCTGGTCCACCGCGCCGACGTCGACGAACTCGCGGGAGACCACCTGGCCAGCTACGACATCAAGCGGCTCGAGGTGTCGCTTACGCCCGACGAACGCGAGGAGTACGAGCGACACCAGGCGACCTTCACGGACTACCTCGCGAAATCGAACATCGAGTTCCACAGCGGGTCGGATTACCGGGAACTCGTCAAGCGCTCGGGGAGCGATCCCGAGGCTCGCGAGGCGCTGCTCGCGCGCCAGCGCGCACGTGAGATCATGCTCGGCAGCGAGAACAAGCTCGCGGCGCTGGCGGAGATCCTCGACGATCACCGAGGCGAGCGAATCATCGTCTTCACGGCCCACAACGACCTCGCCTACGACGTCAGCGAACGGTTCCTGATCCCGACGATCACCCACCGGACCGGCACCGCCGAGCGACGGGAGCACTTAGAGCGCTTCCGGGAGGGAACCTACACTCGGATCGCGACCTCGAACGTGCTCGACGAGGGGGTCGACGTCCCGGACGCCAACGTAGCGGTCGTGCTCTCGGGCAGCGGGAGCGAGCGGGAGTTCGTCCAGCGACTCGGCCGGATCCTCCGCCCGAAAGCGGACGGCGGCCGAGCGATCCTCTACGAGGTCATCTCAGCGGACACCGGCGAAGAGCGGATAGCGGGTCGTCGTCGGGACTGAGAGTCCGTCGGTGGTCGCTCGCACCTTCGCCGCATTCCGCCTGGCGGCTACTGCGGCGGAGGTGCGATCGGATCGAGACCGGTCCGGACTGGTGGCTCTATTAGCCTCGTCGTCGAAAGCGTATATCCGCGATGGCTCAGAAATCAGCGAAAGACGTCGATCCCGCTGACGCTGAACACCGCGAAATCGGCGAGGGATTGCTAGAGGAGGATATGGCGCCGAGTTCGGCGATGGCACACCTCTACCGCGGCGAGGTCCATCGGATGAAATTTTGGCGCGAACGCCTCGATCGGACGTCGAACTGGGCGGTTATCGTCATGAGCGGGGTCCTCACGTGGGGCTTTTCGGGCCCCGATCGACCGCATTACATCCTGTTGCTAGGGGGTGCAGCGGTGACGTCCTTCTTACTCATGGAGGCACAGCGGTATCGCGGCTACGACCTCTGGCGGGGCCGCGTTCGGACGCTCCAGAAGAACGTTTTCGCGTACGGGTTAGACCCGTCCGCGGGCCTCGAGAATCCGGAATGGCGGAAGACGTTGAGCCGAGACTACCGCACACCCGTTATCAAGATCACCACCGAGGAAGCGATTGCGCATCGTCTCCGCCGGATTTACTTACTGCTTTTTACGGTTACGCTAGGCGCGTGGGTGATCCACATCGGCGCATTCGCAACGGAACCGTGGCCAGCCAGTGCCTCCATCGGGGCGATACCCGGTCTCCTCGTAACCAGTCTCGTCGTCGCGCTGTATCTCGTCGCGGTTTTCATTGCCGTGCGACCGCGGACGTGGTTGGCAGAGGACGAACTTCACTCACGAGATATCGGGAAGCATCGATAAGCACCCGGAACGAGCGATCGACGACGGACCGGCGCTCGCGAACCGCGGACGTTTCGAAGCGGTCGATCACTGTCCGTCGCTCAGTGTGAGTCGGCGAGGGTTGCAAAGTCACCGTCGGCGATTATGTATCCCACTCGCGTACGTCGGGGAACAGTATGGACGCGACGACCGTCGAATCGGGTGGCCGTCATCCTCCCGCGGGACTCACGCGGTGGTTTTTGCTCACCGGAAATCGGCTCCTGGTCACGCTGATCATCCTGCTCGGGATCGGCGCAGCGTTCGGCGTCGTCGGACTCTTCGGTCTCGCCACGGTGACCACGCCGTCACGAGTCATGTGGTACCTCAACGGGACCGTCAACGGTCTGTTGACGCTGGTTCCGATCGCGGTCGGCGTGAACCAGATCGTCCTCTCCCACGAATTCGGCTCGATACAAGACCTCTACCAACGCCGGACCGACGTCACGGACTTTCGAGAGCGCGTCGAGGATCGAACCGACACCGCGGTGAACTCCCCGTGCGCGTCCGTCTTCTTCGGAACGCTTCTCTCGTCCGTCTCGGACACTGCGGACGCGCTTCGGCGCGGCCGTGATACCCCTCGATCCGACGACCAAATACCGGACGAGGTCGAGACGGTCGCCGAAGCGATCGTCGACGAAGCGAACCGAGCGAACGACGAGTTGGAAGCGACCAGGTCGAGTATGCTCCGGACGCTCCTCGTTATGCTCGACTACGACGATTCGACCCAGTTCTACGAGGTCCGACGGCTGCGGTCGACCGTACCGGATCGTGACGACGAGACGACGGAGCAACTGCAGGCGATCACGAACCTGTTCGTCGAAATCGACGCCGCGCGACAGTTCCTCAAAACTGTCGTCGTCGAGCGACAATTGGCGCGTCTCTCTCGCCTCCTGATCTATACCGGAATCCCCGCCGTGACGATCGCCGCGATCGGCATCTTCACCTATCGGGATATCACGGGCCTGACGCTGTCACACGCCGCGCTCATGGGCGTAGCCGGAACGCTACTCGTCACGACGCTCGTCCCGCTCGCGGTCTTGAGCGCGTACATCCTCCGCGTGGCGACGATCGCGCGCCAGACGGCCGCATACGGCCCCTTCGTTCCGGAATCCGACGAGGAACTGACTTCCGCGGTCGATTGACGGTCCCCTAGCAGAAAACCGGTTTTCGGACCGACGCGCTCTGCTCGATCACGGTCCTGAGCGGCTCGGCTCGGGACAACCGCGTTCGCGTCTACGGCTCGGAGGAGCTCTGCACGTAGACGTCCCGACGATGACCGTCGACGTCCACGACGCCGAGTCCGGTCCCAATCACTTCCAGAACGAACGAAACAGCGAAGGCGCTCGAACAGGGAACCAAGCCACCGTCTCGCCGGTTCTGAGTCGGTGGATGCTCGAACTCATCGAACGGACGCGCGAGGGGGCGGGCGCGAACCGAGAGGCCGTACCGGGACGATCCTTGCGAACGGTTTCGGACGGCGGCGATCGTTCCTACCGGTAGTTGGTAATGCAGCTTCTTCGTGTTCAGCCGATCGAACTGATAAGTGCATCTGCGTATCTCGCACGATATCCCGTCCACTTGAGTCGACAGGGATGACCCGCAGTCCCTATTTGTAGCTGGAATACGAAGATGAGAGTATGCCGCATAATCAAGACCTCGAAGACGATACCTCAGAAATGGTATCCGAGTACGAATGCCTCCAGTGTGGACGGATAGTCGAGGCAGAGACCAATCCCGGAGAGTGCGAGAAGTGCGGCGGCGACTTCCAGAACCGAGCGAAATCGATCGAATAGTGGTCCGTCACCTTCTTACGAGCTTTCTAATAGTTGACTCCGTCGGACCCCGCAGAGGACTGTGATTTAGCGTTCTTCACGATGCGTATAGCACCCGTACTTGGCGCGAGTTCGAGGGGAACTCCGAACAAGAGACCGTGGTATGATCTACGGGTGATCGACGGCGGCTTCCTCGGGGACCGACCTCCAGCGGCTATCGATGCGACGGTCCCACTCCGGCGCCGAAGCGGTCGGACCGTCACTCCGAAGAAGAGGAAATCACCGGCTTCCGTGGTCAGTATCGTCCCGATCGTGATGGTCGAGTAACCGTTGAATCCCCGCCCGAATCGCCTCGCTGCGGGAGTGGTAGACGTCGTCGTCGACGAGCGATTCGAGCGCCGCGAGCTGATCGTCGGTCATTCGGAACGTCACGCGACCGAGCGTCTCGGCGGTCTCCAGCCGCGACCGGCTGGGTTCGGGTGCGACGGTATCGGAGGACGACTGCCGACCCATCGTCACCGACCTCCCCGTTTGGAATCCGCAGCCGCCCCCTCGTTCGGTTCAGTACTCGCGGCGGCGAGCGTTTCGATCGTACTCCCGGAGACCATGTCCGTTGAAGGACGTTACCGGTAAAAAGGGCTCGCGTAGCGCAGTGAAAGTGAAACAGTTTCCGGCCACCGGCGTACTCGGATCGACCCGCTTCCGGTCGCCGCCTGGTCCCCGTCGAACTCGAGGACCGACCTTCCGTCAAGCGGGGAACGGAACCAGCTACCGACGGATATCTAACGGACAGCGTTATCCTCGTTCGGCCCCTGAACGTGACGCGGGCAACCGCAGAAAAACACCATGCCCGAAGATACGCAACCATCCTCCGAGAGCAGTGCGGCCGAACCCAATCGATTCGAGCGTCTCGAGAGCGCCGACTACGACCGCGTCGACGAGTTCCTTCGCGAGTACGTCGCCTTTACGGCCCGCGAATGGGCGGTCGCCCGTCTCTGTGCCGACTTTCGGACCGAGACGGGAGTCGAAATGACGACCATCGGGGAGAACCTTCCCGAACTCGTTCCCTTCATGGACGATCGGTACACGCGCCAGGCCGTCTACCAGTCGCGGCGATCCTTCGAGGAGAAGGTCCGCGAGGCCGGGGCGACGTTCCTCTACGGCGCCTATTCCGATTTCTTCACGGCCAACGAACTGGACGATATCATGTACGAGGCGACGGAGGTCGCGCGGTTCCTGATCGAAGTCGAGGGTGCGTCTCTTTCGCCCGATACCGAGTTAGAGGCGGAAGAGGGGGTTAGAGCGGCGATGGAAGGCGTCCACCGCGCGAGCCTCGAACTCCGGTACGACCGCTGTCCGAACTGCGGCGAGCGACTCAGCGAGGACGCGATCGAATCGGAGTGAATCTGGGCCCGACCGCTCGGCGATCGCAGCGATATCGTCGTCGATGCTTTCGACGATGCCGCTGGTCATCTCCGTGTCGACTGCAGACGGACAGACCGCGTTGAGATTCCGTGAGGAGCGAGCTCGACCGCGAGCGTCTTCGTCAGGTCGATGACGCCGTGTTTCGCCGCCGTGTAGTGACCCAGGCCGGGCGAGGCGACGAACCCCGCCGTCGAGGACGTGTTGACGATGCGATCGCCCTCGCCGCGCTCGTCCCACGGCCGCGGGTCGAACTCGCTCGTGTCGATCAGCGGGTGGAGCACGCGGAGTCTAGTCTCGTAGGCCTCCTCGACGGCGTTCGGGCCGAGCCCCAGCTCGGTGATCGTGCTCACGAGGAGGTCGAACTCGTCTGCGCGGCGCCTGGCGTACCGTCCGAGCAGCGCGTTCTAGAGGACGTAGTACCGAATGCCGTAGCGGCCGTTGATCGCCGGCGCCAGCCGACCCGCTCGGCGGACCGTCACCGACTCGACCGCGGCGTTGAAGTACGCGTTGCGCTCGTCGAGATCCGGCTCGGTCAGCGTTGAGCAGGGGGACATCGTGGTCGTCCTGCAGCGCCTCGAGTACGTTCATGCGAACGGCTTCGCAACTGCCTTTCGACATGAGGTCCATGTGGACGACGCCAATTTCGGCCATCGTATCAAACCGGAGCAAGGGACTATCGGCGGTCCCTATAGCTGGGACAGGCAATGGGAAGGGACTCGCGGTTCGGTCAATTTCGAAATATAAGAGAGTCGTAAGACGGGCGCCGAACGGATCGGCGCCGCGGACTGGCAGGGAATTGGCGGACCGTTCCGCGCTTGGATGCCGGTGTCGCGTTCGGCTCCGCCGGCCCCAGTGGCTCACTTCGAACGAGCGTCGAACGCGTCGGTCACGTCGAGCGGGGATCGGCGTTCAGGATTCGGAACTCGGGATCCACGCAGGAGCACGGATTCGAGTCGCCGATCGGTTGGATATCGCCGTCCGGCCAGATCCAGACTGTCACGATCTCGTCACAGTTCTCGCAGACTGCCGCGGACTTCGCACGCTCCTCTGACTCTGCCATAGGGATAATCGCTCCATTTTGTCTTATCAACGGGCCCGAACAAGTAGTCCGGCCCTTGAAAGAGCGCCCCATTCACGTATCTGTTCGGGCGACGGAACCGCGACGGGTCCGACCGTCCTGCCGTCGGCCGCCGGTCGACCTCGGATCCGCGCCCGTCCTTGCACGTTCGCAGGGCCAAGGCTCATGCTCGGAAGTCCGTTGCCGACACCTGGCGATGCGCCACGACGAATGGATGAATTTCCACGCCTTGCTGCGGGAGATACGAGCCGAGATGAAGCACCGAGGCGACGCCCATCCCGATGCGTTCGCCGCCTACGACTATCAGGACACGCGGCCGATGCACCTGCACCACCCCAAACGCGATCACGAGCGAGCGAGCGACGCGACTGCTCCTGTGGGGGATCGTCCGGTCGATCGAAACGGAGAGCGAACTCGCCGTGGTGCGTCGGTAAACCGAATTCGGTCTTCGAGGCGGCCGAAAAGGGGGTATAAGCCCCGTTTCGCGTCCAGATCGCCCAAACGGTAGCGGCGTCGGCAAGCGAGTACTCGAGTGATCCGCGGCCGGCCAGTGTCACACCGGCCGCAGATCACGCGAAGATCACGCGACCGATTCACAAAGGTGTTCACCTGACTGTTGCATGCTCGGCGAGCCAAACGGTGTGCTGTCGCGCAGCTACTAACCCTATGATACATTATCGCACAGCCGATTGAGGGATCGCCGACCGCGCCGCTCGGGTTCGCGTCCCGGACGATCGAACAAGCGACCGCGGTCAGTTGCCCCTCCCGATTCCGAGAGGATGGGAGCTCAGCGGAGATGTCGCACGGGCAGCCGCATCGCCGTCCGCTTTTCCAACGTTTATTGCAGCTGAGTCCCAAGGTCGGATCGACGGGGAGGGGGATGGTATCGACCGGAAATACCCTCACCGTCTGACAGGGAGGAATTCGGTCGGCTTGCCCGGCTCTCTGTTGCTTCTGACACACCCCCGGGCTCCGATCGTTCGGTCGTCGGGATTGCTCCGACCGACTGCGACCGCGTTCAATCCCGGAGCGTCGCGAACCGGCTACGCTCGAACCGACTTCTCGCTGCGGTCCCAGTGGCGGTGGGCCGCGATGGCCTCGGCGAACCGCGCCGCGAAGTCGGTTACGTCATCGGAGCTCTGACCCGTCACGACGCCGTGGTCCGAGACGACGCCGTCGTCGTCGCCGGAGAGATCGACATCCGGCAGCTCGACCGCCTCGAGCAACTCGACGCCGCTTCCGAGCGCGGCGATCGGCTTCTTGTGCTTGAACGCCTCCGCGACGAAGTGTTTGGCGGTGCCCTGTTCTCGCAGCCGGTCGATATTGTCGGCGCCGCCGGGGACGAAGACCGCATCGAAGAGGACCGACTCGGCCGTCGAGTGGCTCTCGTCGGCCGCGACCGTCTCGCCGTCGGCGCTCGTCTTGTCGCCGAGCACCTTCGCGACGACCTCGACGCGGGCGCCCCGGTCCTCGAGTTCGGACCGCACCGTTTCGAGGTGGTCGGCGTCGAACCCGTCGTCGACGAGCACGGCGACCTTGCGGGTCTCGATCGAGTCCCCGGTCCGATTCAGCATGCTGAGCGTCGGATCCTCGGCGTCGTGGTCGGGGAGTTCGTCGCCTGGCTCCGCGGGCGGCTCGACGTCGATCCCCTCGGCGACCCGCCTGGCGAACTCGTGATCGACGTTGTTGAACAGGTCGTAGACGATCCGTTCGCGGATCTCCGGACGGTCGACCTTCGCGAGTTCGAAGTGGGCGGCGTCGACGATGTTCTGCTGCTCGGTCTCACTCATGCTGTTCCAGAACAGCCGCGCCTGGCCGAAGTGGTCCTGAAAGCTCTCGCTGCGATTACGGATCTTCTTCCCGTCGATCTTCTCGGCGTAGTGTTCGTAGCCGCCCTCCTCTTCGGGGACCTCCTGCGGGTCGTCGTCGCCGATCGAGTTCGGCTTGTAGGAGACTGTGCTCTCGTTGATCTCCTGGCGCATGAAGCCGGCCCGCTGGTTGTTGTGTCGCTCAGCGAGCGGGCGGTTGATCGGGATCTCGTCCCAGTTGGCGCTGTTAAACCGGTTGAGCTGGGTGTCCTGGTAGGAGAACAGTCGACCCTGGAGGAGCGGATCGTTCGAGAAGTCGATGCCGGGGACGACGTTGCCGGGGTGGAACGCGACCTGTTCGGTCTCGGCGAAGAAGTTGTCCGGCGTCTCGTTTAAGACCATCTTCCCGATCGGTCTGACCGGAACGTCCCGCTCGGGAACGATCTTCGTGGGGTCGAGGACGTCGAAGTCGAACTCCGCGGCCTCGTCCTCGTCGAAGATCTGGACGCCGAGTTCCCACTCGGGCTCGTAGCCCGCCTCGATGACGTCGTAGAGCTCCTGGCGGTTGAAGTCGGGGTTCTTCCCCGCGAGCGTCTGGGTCTCGTCCCACACGAGTTGGTTGGTGCCGAGTTTCGGCGTCCAGTGGTACTTGACGAACACCGAATCGCCGTCCTCGTTGACCAGGCGGAAGGTGTGGACGCCAAAACCCTGCATCATGCGGTAGGCCCGCGGGAGCGCTCGTCCGGAGAGCAGCCACATGAGCATGTGCGTGATCTCGGGTTTCAGCGAGGCGAAATCCCAGAAGGTGTCGTGGGCCGAGGAGGCCTGGGGCATCCCGTCGTCGGGTTCGGGCTTGATCGCGTGGACCAGGTCGGGGAACTCCATCGCGTCCTGAATGAAGAAGACGGGGATGTTGTTCCCGACGAGGTCGAAGTTACCCTCCTCGGTGTAGAACTTGGTCGCGAAGCCGCGGACGTCCCGGACCGTGTCGGCCGAGCCGCGCGAGCCGACGACGGTCGAGAATCGCACGAACACCGGCGTCTTCTGATCGGGGTCCTGTAGGAAGGCGGCCTTCGTCAGGTCCGAGATGTCTCCGTACTCTCCGAGGTCGGGGTCCTCGTAGGGCTGGAAGTAGCCGTGAGCGCCGGTACCCCGCGCGTGGACGACCCGTTCCGGGATCGACTCGTGGTCGAACTGGGTCATCTTCTCCCGGAAGTGGAAGTCCTCCATGAGCGTCGGGCCGCGCTCGCTCGCCTTCAGGGAGTTATCGGTGTCGCTGACTTCGACCCCGTGGTCGGTCGTCAGGTCTTCGCCCTCGGGGTTCTCTCGCACTTCGTCGAGCTGTCGGTGTTTGCTCTCCTCGTCGATTTCGTCGCTATCGTCGCTCGTCCCGGGCTGGGACGCGTTCGTCTCCTGTGACTGTGCGACCGATTCGTCGAGTTCGTCACCGGATTCGTTGTCTGACATGTAATTGAACCGTCTGGCGTGCTGCGTTGGATCGCCCGAGCAGGACTCGCTCGCAGAATTCGGCCGGGCGATCGACCGGGTGGACGACGGGACGGGAGAACACCCATCCCATGCATTCCAACCTCCACGATCGGATCCATAAATGAAGCCGCTGCACGTGCGGGGAATTAGATCGGACCTGTGCGAAGAATAGACAGATCAGGTACTCGATACTCTCCCTGCGCCGCTACCCGTAGTGTTTCACCACGTACTCGACGATGTCGTCGCTCTCGTAGAGCGTCTCCTGCCGGTTGGTGTCGACGAAATGCGGAATCTGGTCCTGCCCGCCCAGGTCCGTCAATTCGCCGTGAGTCCGTTCGTTTCGGACCTCGCCGCTCGCCAGGCGCGGATTGTGAATCACGTATGAGACGCCGAGGTCGGTGAGTTTCTCGCGGACCGACGCGGAGTACGGACAGCCTTCCGCCTGGTACAGTTCGAGCATTGCGAGCGCACCTCCCCCGGACGCGCAGGGCGGCGAAGCAGCGTCACCGGCGGCGGTAGCCGTCCACGTTCCACTCGCCGCCCAGTTCCGGTCGCACGTCCGTCCGAAAGTCGCCCCGCTGGAAGACGGACACGCGGCCGGTCTCCTCGCTAAGCGTGACCGTCGCGATCACGTTCGGCCGCCGAGACGTATCGAGCGCGCTCATGTGGCGCGACCCCATCCAGTCCTCGTACTCGGCCGCCGCCGAATCGACGTCCGCGCGATCGTCGGGAGCGAGGTCTCGAAATCGGACCAACTGCTCTTGAATCACGCCGTCGACGCTGATGACGACCGCGCCGTCCCGAGTCATCGCCACCTCGCGTGCCGTCTCGAAGAAGACGTCGAGATCCAGGCAGACGTCGCGACAGCGGTCCGTCGGCCACGTGTTGTCACCCATCGGATCCGCGAAGGCCGCGACCGAGGGGCCGGTGACGACGGCGATGTACATCCCGGGGCCTTTTACGTACCGTTCGTTCCACCGGTCGAAATCGAGGCTGATCCCCTCGAGCGAGTAGACGAGACAGTCGAGCAGTTCCCGGACGCCGTCGTGGGTCTCGTACTCGATCCGAAGGTCCGAATCCGCCATACGGAACGTTCGGGGCGAACAGCCGTAATCTCGCTGCCTGAATCGGGAGCCGTGCCCACCAGGCGTCTCGCGCCTGGCGACGCCGTCCCCGTCCGGCCGCCCCGCCGTCCGGGCGACTTTTGACCGCGCCGCACCGACACGGGATAGAGAGCGATGCTGACGAAGGACCTGCTCCGCGTGTCGCGGGCCGGCGGCGGGTACTACCCGCAGTTCGCCGGCCGCGAACACCGCCCGCTCGCGGCCCGCGTCATCGGCACCTACCAGGGCCACGTCGGCGAGCCCCGCGGCGACCTCGAGGACGCGCTGACCGACCTTGAACGCGAGGCCGAGGACTTCAAACTCGTCCGCGGCCTGGCGGCGCTGGTCGACCGGGAGGCGACCGTCGAGACCGACGCGGAAATCGAACCCGAACACGCGCGCAAAGCCGCCTTCGAAGCCGCCGAAGCGGTCGGCGTCGTTACCGAGGACGAGCGCGCGACGGCGCTGCACCGGGCGAGCGAGTCGTTCGACGTCTCCGCGGACGCCCTCGAATCCGCGCTCTACGCCGACCTCGAGGAGCGGCAGGTCCTGACCGCGGTCGACCCCCGCTGGGATCCGGACGGCCTGGTCGCCCAGTACAACCTCTCGCTGGCGCAGACGGCCCTCTTCGACGCGACCGACGTGCGGGTCCGCACGAGCGATCCGAAGGCGCTGATCTCGGCGATCAAACGCCTGCGGCTGATGTACGAGATCCACACGCTCGACGCCGGAGATGAGGGACTCTCCGAGCGCGAGGTCGTCGTCACCGGTCCGACGCGCCTCTTTCGGGCGACCAGGCGGTACGGGACGCGCTTCGCGCGGCTCCTGCGGACGGTCGCGAGCGCACGGCAGTGGCGCCTGGCGGCGACGATCGACGACCGCGGCACCGAGCGGACGCTCGAACTCTCCCACGAGGATCCCGTCCGGGTACCCGACGCCGAGCCGGTGGCGGACGTTTCGTTCGATAGCGGCGTCGAAGCGGACTTCGCCGCCCGCTTCTCGAACCTGGGCCTCGACTGGGACCTCGTGCGCGAACCGGCGCCGCTCGCGACGGGAACGCGGGTGATGATTCCGGACTTCGCGTTCGAGTACGAGCATTCGGATTTCCGCGTCTACTTCGAGATCATGGGCTTTTGGACGCCCGAGTACGTCGAGAAGAAGCTCTCGCAACTCGCCGAACTCGAAGACGTCGACATGCTGGTCGCCGTCGACGAATCGCTCGGCGTCGGCGAGGAGATCACCGCCCGCGACCACCGGGCGATCCCGTACTCGGGGACGGTGCGGGTCAAAGACGTCGCCGACGTCCTCCGAGAGTACGAACGCCAGTTGGTCGCCGAGAGCGCGGCCGAACTCCCCGACGAACTGCGGCCCGACGAGGACGCGATCACGGTGGACGCGCTGGCCGACCGCCGCGGCGTGAGCGCGGACGCCCTCGCGGACGTCTCGTTTCCCGAGCACGAGCGGGTCGGCCGGACGCTGCTCCGGCCCGCCGTCGCCGAGTCGCTCGCCGACGAGATCGAGCCCGGAATGACGCTCGCGGACGCCGAAACGATCCTCGACGAGTACGGGATCGCCGACGCGAGCGCGGTCCTCTCGCGGCTCGGTTATGCCGTGGAGTGGGAGGGCCTGGCCGGCGGAACGGTCGTCGATCGGTAACGGACGGTAACGAGCGGTCCACCGGGCGGAATCGCGTCGGTGATAGTTGTCATAATCGAGTGATTCTGGTGTTACCTGTCAGGATCAGTCAAAATCACCCAACACACTTTGTGATTAGCCTTAAGCCCGTAAAGCGTCAGTCATACTATGAACCCATTCGTGTCCCAACAGTCCTCTCCCGACCCAGTCTCTATCTTACTCGTCGAAGACAATCCCGGCGACGTTCGGCTGATCCAGGAGGCGTTCAGAGAAGCGGAGTTCGAGACGACGTTTCACACCGTGACGGACGGTGACGCCGCGCTCGAATTTCTGCAGGACCGGCTCACCGACGACGCCGGTCCCGATCTGGACCTGATGCTTCTGGACCTGAACCTTCCCCGGACGAGCGGATTCGACGTCCTGAAGGAACTCAAGTCGGATCAGAAACTGACGTCGCTCCCGGTGCTCGTACTGACGAGTTCGGAAGCGACCGAAGACATCGTCCGGAGTTACGAACTGTGTGCGAACGCCTACCTCACCAAGCCGAGCGATCCCGAAGAGTTCGCCGATCTCGGGCGGGCCGTCGAGGCGTTCTGGATCGACGAGGCGACGTTACCGCCGGTCCCGTCGTAAGCGCGACCCGAGGTCCGTTCACGGTTGAATTGCGCCGGGTCGCCGCGACGGGACACCGCTGCGACCCCTTCCGAGATCAGGACTCGAGGTCTCGCTGTCTCCCCTTCGGCACCATCGAGCGCAACTCGCCGTGGACGTACAACCCGACGCCGAGCGGTTCTTCCTCACCCGCGACCTCGTGAGCGGCGATCAGGTATCCCCAGTCGCCGTCCCACTCGAGTTCCTGATCTTCGCCGGCCGCGAACCGGCGGGCCTGGTCGCGGTCGAGGTCGATCACGCAATCGGTCGCGACCCGCCCGAAGCGCTGGACGAAGTCCGTCGTCGGCTTCCAGTGTTCCTGACGAGTGCGCAGGCAGGTCATGCCGATCGCCTCTATCTCGACCGGCGAGGGAGCCTGGCCGCCGTAAATCCAGATCTTGCCGGCGCCCTTCTCCCAGAACGTGTAGCCGTCGAAGGTCTCGGGCGGAATGCCAAAGCGGTCCGCAAAGAAGTCGACGACCGCCTCGCGGGTAGCCCTGCCCTCGACGGACCGCTCTGCCTCGGTGGCGGGGAGCCGATCGAACCGCTGGCCGTCGTTCGTCTCGCTCATCACGCGGTCACCTCCAGTTTCGCGACGAAGAAGCCGCCGGTGTCGTTCTGGTGCGGGTAGATCCGGGCCGCCTGCTCGAGGCTCGAATCGAACGCCTCGTCGTCCCACGCCGTGAGTCCGGGTGCGTAGTCGAGATCGAGATCGAAGTCGACGACGCGGCAGTCCTCCTCGTCCAGCGCGTGCTGGACGACGGCCTCGTTCTCCTCGGGCGCGAAGGTGCACGTCGAGTAGACGACCGTGCCGCCCTCGCGGGTCGCCTGGATCGCCCGCCGAAGGATCCCCTTCTGAATCCCCGCGACGGAGGCGATGTGATCCTCCGACCAGTTGTCCAGTGCGTCGGGGTTCTTCCGGATCGTCCCCTCGCAGGAACAGGGCGCGTCGACCAGCGCCCGGTCGAACTCGTCGAAGTCGAACCGCGACAGCGAGTAGTTCCGGGCGTCCTCGTTGGTGACGGCCAGGCTGGTCGCGCCCAGCCGTTCGGCGTTGAAGCGCAGCGCCGAGATCCGCCCGAGGTTGTTGTCGTTCGCGACGACCGTCCCGCGGTCGTCCATCAGCGCCGCGATCTGGGTCGCCTTCCCGCCGGGGGCCGCACAGCAGTCCCAGACCCGCTCGCCTGGCTCGGGATCGAGGACGACCGGCGGCACCGCCGAGACCTCCTCCTGGCCGTGGGTGAATCCGTGGAACGAGGACCAGGTCGAACCGGGTGAGTCGGTCGCTAAACGCAGCACGCGGGGGTTCCAGCCGACCCGGTCGAAGCCGACGCCCTCGCGTTCGAGGGCCGCGGTCGCTCGCTCGACCGAGGCCTTGATCGTGTTCACGCGGACGGCGGTGCCAAGCGGGCGCTCGCAGGCCGCGCGGAAGGCGTCGAAGTCGTCGATGATCGGTCGATACCGCTCGAGTGGCTCCATCGGCCGCGGATTCGGGGGCCCGGCGTTTGTGGGTTTCGAAGCGGGCGGGCGACGCGGCGACGGAGTCCCGAAGCGCGACGCCGCGACCGCGTACTCGCCGCCCTCGATTTTATGCCGCTGACCGGCATCGGTCGGGACATGGGAGGCGTACGCGTGCACGAACCGGAAGCGGACCTCGAGAACCCGACGCTCGTCGAGGGATTCCCCGGCGTCGGACTCGTCGGCAAGATCGCGACCGACCACCTCATCGACCGACTCGACATGCGCCACTACGCGAGCGTCGACTGCGAGGGGCTGCCCCAGATCGGCGTCTACCGCGGCGGCGACCGGACGGCCAGGCCGCCCGTTCGGCTCTACGTCAGCGAGGAGCACGACCTCCTCGCGCTGCAGAGCGACGCGCCGATCCGCTCCGAAGCCGTCGACAGCGTCGCCGACTGCCTGACCGGCTGGATCGTCAGCCACGACGTCACGCCGCTGTACCTCAGCGGACTCCCCGCCGAACGAGAGACCGAGGACCGGCCGGACCTCTACGGGATCACGACCGGGAACGCTGCCGAGCGGCTCGAGGCAACCGACATCCCGATCCCCCCGGAGGACGGCGTCGTCACCGGCCCCACGGGTGCGCTCCTCAATCGGGCCGCCCTCGAGAACTACGGCAGCCTCAGCTTCGTCGTCGAGTGCAACCCGCAGTTCCCCGACCCCGAGGCCGCGAGCGTCCTGCTCGACGACGGAATCGCGCCGGTCGCGGACCTCTCGGTCGACGTCGAAGATCTGTTAGACCGCGCCGAGGAGATCCGCTCGAAGCGGGAGCAACTCGCCCAACAGATGCAGGCGGTCGGACAGGAGGAGAGCTCGCAGGCTCAACCGCTGCGGATGTATCAGTGACGGCTCCCACCATCCGCCGCGGTGGTCGCCTCGGACTTCGGTCGCGGTGATGTGGGGCCGGGGCCGGTCGCGAGCTCGCTCCCGCGGCTCGCTCGACCACGGCCGTTTATATGTAATCGCTGCAACTCGTTCGATATGGATATCACCGACGCGCGTGCGGAGTGCGACGCCGTCCTCGATGCCGTCGGCCAGGCCGTCATCGCGGACCGCGAGTTCCTCGAGACCGTCCTGCTCGGCGTCCTCGCGCGCGGCCACGTCCTCCTGGAGGACGTCCCCGGCACCGGCAAGACCCTGACCGCGAACAGCCTGGCGACGGCGCTGGGGCTGTCGTTCTCCCGGATCCAGTTCACGCTCGACCTGTTGCCGGCCGACGTGACCGGGACCCACGTGTTCGACGAGTCCGAAGGGACCGTCGAGTTCACCCCGGGGCCGATCTTCGCGAACGTCGTGCTGGCCGACGAGATCAACCGCGCGCCGCCGAAGACCCAGGCCGCCTTGCTCGAGGCCATGGAGGAGCGGCAGGTCACCGTCGACGGCGAGACGCACCAGTTGCCACAGCCGTTTTTCGTGATCGCGACGCAGAATCCCGTCGAGCAGGCCGGTACCTTCCCGCTGCCGGAGGCTCAGGTCGACCGCTTTCTGGTGAAGAGCTCGATCGGCTACCCCGACGAGGACGGCGAGCGGGAGCTGTTGCAACGGCGACTCGGCCGCACCGATCGGAGCCCGAGCATCGACCCGGCGTTGGACGACGAGCGCGTCCGGGCACTCCGGGCGGTCCCCGAGTCGGTCCGTGTCGACGACGACCTCGTAGCCTACGTCGCCGCGATCGCTCGGGGGACGCGAACCCGCCGCCAGGTCGACGTGGGCGTCTCGCCGCGGGGAACCCAGCGGTTGCTCGAGGCGACCCGGGCCCGCGCCGTCGTCGCCGGCCGCGACTACGTGACTCCCGACGACGTCAAGCGCGTGGCTCGCCCCGTGCTCGCCCATCGGCTCGTGCTCACCCCCGACGCCTCGGTCGACGGCGCCTCGAAGGCGGCGATCGTCGACGAGGTGCTCGACACCGTCCCCGTCCCGACGCTCGAGTAACGAGTACTCGGGCGGTATCGAGCACTCGGGCGGGATGCACGAAGACGGACGGCGACGGCGATCGGCTACCGCTGCAGGGTCGCCAGCAGGAGCACCGCCCCGAACAGCATGGCGATCACGGCCGCGGCCGGCTGTCCGCTCGGTCCGACGCGGAAGACCGCATAGCTCCCGGCGCCGGCGACCAGGCCGACGAGGACCGTTCCGCCGACGTGGGGGAACTCCGCGCGGATCGTCGTCGCCTCCCGGCCGAGCTGGTCGCCGATCCCGATCGCGTGGTGGCCGGCGTCCCAGGCCAGCACGGTCGCGGTGACGCTCGCGAGCATCGGCACCGGTGGAACCCCGTCGATACCGCCCGCGAGCAGCCCTGTCAGCACGGCCGCAGCCCCGAGCGTGACGGCCCGCCGCGATCCCCTCTGCAGCCCGGCGCCGACGACCATCAGGCCGACGACGCCGCCGGCGAGCACGTATGGGGAGTAGAAGACGCTCGCGAACACCGCGAGCAGCAGGGCGACGATCGAGAGGCCGCCGGTCACGACCGCGGGCCGGTGGGCGGGATCGACCGGGTCGGCGTCGCTGTCGTCGCCGGTCACGGCGACCACCGCCGTTGGCTCGCCGCGGTCGTCGCCGCCAGCGACTCGCCAGGCGGCCAATCGACGACCCTGACGCCCGCTTCTCTGAGCGTCGAGACGCGGACCGATCGCTCGGCCGCTGCGAGTCGCCCGCCTGGCGTGTCCCGCCCCGTCGGATCGGGGCTGACGACCGTCACGGGGTGGCCGTCGGCCTGGAGCAGTCGTGCGACGCGGACGATGTCGTCGTCACAGAGCGGCGCGAACAGGAGCACCTGCGAGTCGGGCGGCAACCGCGACCGGAACCGACGGATGTGAACGCGAAGCAGCGACATCGACGACTCCGGCGGCGTCGGTGCGAACGCCGGATCGATCGTGAGACGTCGACGGGCCGTGGCCCGGTGGTCGGGTCCCGAGCCTGGCGGGAGCCAACATCGGCGCGGTCCGAAACTGGCGATACCAACGCTGTTCCCGCCCTCGACGAGCGCGTCGAGCGCGGCGGTCGCGGCCTCGACGCTCCGATCGACTGCGTGGCGGGCCGTCTCGTCGGGGCGACGGTACGCCGCCGCGCGCGTATCGACGACGAGCATCACCGTCGCCGACCGCTCCTCGCGAAAGGTTACCGTCGTCAGGTCGTCGCCGCGGACCCAACGATTCCAATCGATCCGCGAGAGGGGATCGCCGCGGCGGTACTCCCTGGTCGCGTAGAACTCGAGACCCTCGCCGCCGACGGCCGTCTCGACGCGACCGGTCAGCGGCACCGTCAGCGAGCGCAACGGGACGTCGACCGCGGTCGCCGCGGGCGAACAGCGGAATTCGGTGTCGACGCGGACCCGCTGGACTCGCTCGACCGCGCCGGTAAAGCCCCGCGCGACGACGATCGCGGGCTCGAACTCATGACGTCCCCGACGAGCGGTTACCGTATAGGAGAACGTCTCCGTCTCGCCCGGTCGGAGCGCGGTTCCGTGTCGCGGAACGTTCTCGGTGACGACGAGCTCCGCCGGAACGCCGTCGACGAGCCGGAGGTCCGGGAGGAGCTCGTCGCCCTCGTTGCGGATCCGCACCGTCGCGCGGATCTGTTCGCCGGGCTCGGGATCGTCGGCCTCGAGTTCGCGGGCGATCGACAGCACCGGGTCCGGCGCCCGGCCGATCCGGGCGTAGGCCGCGTACGCGATCCCCACGACCGACGCCAGCAACAGCGCGGGCGCCGTGACGAGGATGCCGACGGCGCCGAACAGCAAGGCGACGGCGGTGACGCCGGTCCAGCGGTTCGTCGGCCGCGTGGCCGAGTCGACGACGGTCGAATCCGCGGATTCTGCCGTGTCGGAGTCGCCGTCGGGCTGCGACTCGCCGATCGTCGTTCGGACGTCGGTGGTCGTGTTCGTCGTCACGCGTCGTCGGTCACCCCCGCTATGCGCGCGATTTCGGCCGCGGCGCGAGTCATTCGACGAGTGCGGTTCCGGCGCGCCACCGCCCGAAGACGGACGTGCCACGGGGCCCAGTCGGGCACGCCGTTCGCGAACTGCGCCGCCGCCCACGGATCGTCGGTCCAGGTCCCGTTCTCGAGCGCCGCTCGGGCCTCGTCCTCGGTCAGGCCCTCTCCGTGTACCAACGCGTCGACCGCCGCCCGCTCGAGCCGCTCGTGGAGTCGCCTGCCGACCTGACCGTAGTTCACGCGCCCCGATTCGATCCCCTCGTCGAACTGGTCGCCGGGGATCGGACACTCCCGCGGGCGTTCCGGCGTCGGCGGATCGGTCTGCGTGACGGCGGTCCGCCGGCGAGCGAGGACCGCTCGCAGCCCCTGCACGAGCGCGATCACGCCGACCGCGTACACGAACGACGTTCGGACGCCGAGGGCGGCGGCCAGGCTCGGCACCGCCGCGACCGCCAGGCCGATCAGGACCAGTCCGCCGCCGCCGAGCGCGTACTTGTTCATGGATGCGGATACTCGATCATCGTCTCGTCTCCCCGTTCTCACCGTCGGCGTCCTCGATCCGCCGCAGGAGTTCGACCGCGCGGCGCTCACGGTCGGCCGTCACGGGCCGATCGCCGTAGCGAACGTCCTCGAACAGCGTCCGCAACGCGTCGACGTCGGCGGGATCCACCCCCGCGTCCCGCGCCGCGGCCGCGAACTCGCCTGGCGTGCTCGCGGCGGGCCGCTCGACGTCGAGCGGCTCGGTCAGCTCTCGCCAGGCCCGGTAGACATCGTTCTCGAAATCGTTGCCCGACTCGATGCGGTCGGCGGCCTGGCCGGCCGCGCGCCCGAAAGCGCTTCGCTGGGCGTCGTCGGTCGCGTCAGCGGGCGACGCCGTCGACTGCCGGCGATCACCGTCGCCGGTGTAGAACAGCGCCGCGATCGCCGCGCCGATCGTCACCAGCAGGACGGCCACGACGAGGAGCGATGGCAGCGTCGGGCCGGGAAGGGCCCCGCCGCCGTCGCCGCCGGGCGAATCGGCGGTTCCGTTCTCCTCGAGGGGAGTCATCTCGGATTCGGGGGCCGGCGGCTCGGCCACCGCCGTTCCGCACCCGCTGGTGAGGAGGAGAACGCCGAGCACGACGAGCGGGAGCAACGCGATCACGAGCGCGATCGTCACCGAGCGGTCGTACGACCGCGTCGTCAGCGCCGCAAGCCCGACCGTCCCGAGGACGAGTCCGAGCAGCGCTCCGTCCGAGTCGAGGAACCCGATGCACAGCTCCGGAACGGCGGACCCGACATCCAACCAGGGTTCGGAGTCACCCCCGGCTGATCCGTCCGATCCGATCCCGCCGTCGCCGGTCCCACCGGTTCCGCCGGTCCCGCCGCCGCTGCCGTCCCCGCCGTCGCCGATGCCGGTACCGTCGCTTTCGATCATCGACGGTAACGTCGCCGCTGCGAGCACGACGGCGAGACAGCACAGGAGGGCAATGAGGGCGACCCGACCGGTGTCTCGATCCACGGCCTTTCTTCCAGCTATTACCTAAAATGTTTTATCATAGGTCGGAAACAAGACGGCGAGCGTCGAGTCGCTCCGTACTGAATCATCCCGTCTCCGACGCGGACGCACCGATCGGGTTCATCGGCGTTGAGAGGCCCCCACGCCATCGATTCTCTCACTCTCTTTCCGGAATGCGCTACTGCAAACGCAACCCCTTTTCTCGTCGTGCCCCTCCGTTCGCCCATGATGGAAGAAACCGACCCGGAGACGTGTCCGTCGACACAGGGTATGCCGATGCTCGGACTCGGCACCTGGCAAAACGAGGACCCGGAGGAGTGTGCCGAAAGCGTCCGAACGGCCCTCGAGATGGGCTACCGCCACATCGACACCGCCCAGGCCTACGGGAACGAGGAGGCCGTCGGCGAGGGCATCGCCGCGGCGGACGTCGACCGCGAGGACGTCTTCCTCGCGACCAAGGTCTGGATCGATAACCTCTCGCACGACGACGTCCTCGAGACGACCCGGAACAGCCTCGACCGGCTGGGCGTCGACTACGTCGACCTGCTGTACGTCCACTGGCCGTCCCGGGAGTACGACGCCGAGGAGACGCTATCGGCCTTCTCGGAACTCTACGACGAGGGTCTGATCGAACACGTCGGCGTGAGCAACTTCCTCCCCGAACAGCTCGCGGCGGCCGTCGACGCCTGCGACGCCCCCATCTTCGCGAACCAGGTCGAACTCCACCCGCTGTTGCCCCAGGCGGAGATCCGCGAGGCCTGTGCCGACTACGACATCGAAGTCGTCGGCTACTCCCCGCTGGCCCGGGGTCAGGTCTTCGACCAGCCCGAGATTCAGGAGGTCGCCGAGAAACACGGCGTCAGCGAAGCGCAGGTCAGCCTGGCCTGGGCGCGGGAGAAGGGTGTCACCGCGATCCCGAAGGCAACCGGCGAAGACCATATCGGCGACAACTGGGAGTCGCTGACCGTCGAGCTCGATCAGGAGGACGTCGACGCGATCGATTCGATCGACGAGACCAGCCGCGAAGTCGATCCCGGGTTCGCGCCCTGGAACTAATCGATCGAACCAGTCACCACCCGAACCGATCGGAAACCGAAGCGAATCCGGCCGTCGGCCCGCTGAGCCGGGATTCTTTTCACGTGTGTAAGCGGTGACCCGACCTGTCTCCCGAGCGGAATAAGCAGGAAAGTTTACGGTACACCGGCTTTTTGGCTCGCGTATGGCTACCCGCTCACGACGCGGTGGCGGTGGTGGGCTCGTCGGCGCGATCAGAGCCGACGTCGAGCGGTTACACGGGGCCTGGATGGAACTGGTCTTCCCCAGGCAGCGTGGCCGCGGCCACTCCGTCATGGGCAAGTGGAAGCCCGAGACGCTCCCGCAGAAGATCGGCTACTACGGCTGGAGCACCCTCGGGATTCTCGGCTTGCTCATCCTCTATCCGCTGACCGTTCTCGGCCTCGCAACCCGCTACTACGCGGTGAAACTCGATTCGACGCGAACCCGCCTCGGGATCGTCGGTGTCACGGGCCTCGCGCTGCTCGTCTGGGGGTTACTGACGATCGCCTGGGGGGCGATGTCGTACATGGAGCAGGTCGACATCCCCCTCGACGCGGTCCTCGCGGTCGCGGCAGCGAGCGGCGTCGCGACGATTTCGACCGCGCTCGCCGCGACGTCCACGAAGGTCGGCGGCCGGAGCCTGACGGTCGTCCTCGCCTACCCGTTCGCGATGACGGCGCTGTTCCTGCCGCCGGTCGTGGCAGCGCTCGTGACGCCGTCGCTGCACCCGTACGTCCTCGATCCCAGCTACGACTTCGCGGTCTGGGTGCTCGACAACGTCCTGTTCGTCGGCGGCGTCAACGAGTACCTTCGGACGAACTTCAGCCTTGAGGGCGCGGCCTACGCCGGAATGTGGCTCGGCATCTCGTTCCCGCTTGGCTGGTTCCTCGGCGTCGTCGTCGCGCTGGCGAATCTGGTTCGCCCGTCGGAGTAACGCGCGCTCGCTCATTTTTCGAGTTCGGTTATAATCGCAGTCGCAGCCTCACCTGGCGACCGAGTCCCGGGTCCGGCGGCTCCCGGTGAGCGGACTGCCGATTTCGGTCATCATTAGGGACCCGACTGCTAACGGTCGCACATGGAGTTTGACCTCCCCACGACCGCCGCCGCGTTCATCGCGGTGATCGCGATCGGCGTCGGCGGCCTGCTCGCCGCGCCGATGATGACGATGGACACCGTCCTGATGATGGTCGCACCGTCGATGATCGTCTTCGGGCTGCTCATGCTCGGTATCGGCGTCAAATACGGCGAGTACCGCGCGACCGGCCGATAGCGACAGACAGAGACGACGCGGTCCATCGGCACGCCGGGTTGCGACCGGCTCTCAGCGGGATACTACAACGGCACTGAACAGTCCGTATCAGCGCCGCCGCTCGGCGAGCGATCGAACGGAGAAAACGGCTAGCGAACGACGCGATCGGTGCCGTCGCCGGCGACCGGCCTACATGTAGCCGAGGTCGCGCAGGCGCTCCATCAGGTCTTCCTTGTCCTGGGCGCGGCCCGCGCGCTCGGTCGTCCCCTCGAGGTCCTGGAGCCAGGCGGGGTCCTCGTCGCTCTTCTCGGTGCTGACTTCGCTGCCCAGCGAGCGGAAGCCGGCGAAGTACTTCGGCGAGATCGGGATGTCCGCCTGCGTGACGCCCTCCGGGAGGTCGTCGTCGGCCTGCGGGACGTAGCCGTCGTCCGGGTACTCGGCGACGGTGTCCGGGACGACGAAGTTCCAGAAGGCGTCCCAGACCGCGGCCTCGTCGAACTGCAGGATGGGCTGGATGCGGTCGTGGGGCGGGTAGATGTCGGGATCGTGGCGCGGCGAGAAGAACGTCTCGTCGGCGCGGGCCTCCTGCTCGTCCCAGCGGACGCCGGAGATGACGCCGTCGATGTCGTACTCCTCGAGCGCGTCGTTGAGCGCGACCGTCTTCAGCAGGTGGTTACCGACGTAGGTGTCGAGCAGGAACGGGAACGTGTCCTCCTCGTACTCGAGAATCTCGCGGACGTGGTGCTGGTTGTGCTCGGAGAGTTCCGAGATATCGATGTCGTCGCCCGGTTCGAGGTCGTGTTCCTCGGCATAGCCGCCGACGTCCTCGTTGCGCGCGTAGATGACTTCGAGGTCCCACTCGTCGGCCCAGTGGTCGACGAAGTCGTGGATCTCGTCGAAGTGCTGGAAGTGGTCGATGAAGACCGCGGGGGGTACCTCGAGGTCGAAGCGGTCGGCGACCTCCTTGATGAAGTACAGGGTAAGCGTCGAGTCCTTCCCGCCGGTCCACATGACCGCGGGGTTCTCGTACTCCTCGAGCCCCTCGCGGGTGACCTCGATCGCTTTCTCGATCTTGTCCTGGATGTGCGGGTAGTCCTCGGGATCTTCGCCCTCGCCGTCACTGTAATCGACGTCGACGTAGTCGGGGAAGTTCTCGGTCATCTCGTGTAATTAGATATAATTAGGAGGTGTAAATCCTTTGGGTCGCCGGAAAGCTCTGTCGGCATCCCGGGGTCCATCGCCGCCGCCGTGGTCGCCGTTGACGGCGGCGACGCACTCGGAGTCAGTCCGCGGACCGCGACAGCGGGCGCGATCGGGCCCGTCAGCGGACTCGGCAACTATTTCGATTCGATCCGAACGAAGCCGCCTGGCCACCAGGCGACCGGGTAGTCGATGCGGATCCATGACGTCACGACGACCGGAGCCGGTGCTGACAGCCGTGACAGTACCGCATTCCGGACCGATTCAGCGTTCCGCAGGCGGAACAGCGAACGACCGACGCTCCCTCGGCTTCGACGCCCAGTTCGTTCGCCAAGACGGCGAGGACGTCGTCGCGGGCCGCGACGTCGTCCGCCCGATCGTCTCCCCGCGTCCGCGCCCACTCGTCGATGAGATCGTCGTCCCGGAGCCGCTCGAGTCCGCGGACCAGGCCCAGAAAGCAAAGCGTCGGCGCGATCATGACGAACGCCGCCACGGCCAGGCGGCCGAGGAGCGCGTACGGTCCCGGATGGTCCATGGGCGTGGTACGTGGCTATGTATCAAACGTCTACCGCCGAGTCGTCGCCGCGTTGTCACTCGTCGGTAGACGACTACCTAGAACGGACAGGAGACCGCGTAGAAACCGCGTCGTCCGCTTAGTCCGAGATGAACTTGTTGTCCCGCCAGTTGACGCCGCCCTGACCCGAGCCGTGATCGCGCGGGCCTTCCACGACTTCGATGTCGGCTGGGCGGGGCTCGCCGTCGACGATACGGGTCGCCTCGAGTTCGCCGTCGTGATCCGCGATCGCCGTGAGCGTCCCCTTCTCCGCGGCTTCGGCGATCTCACAGAGCACGAGGAACATCTCGTACTGCAGCAGCGAGTTCTGGAGGACCGTCTCCTTGTCGCCCTTGAAGGCGGCGAACTCGACGAGTTCCGATTCTATCTCCTCTTCTTCCTCTTCGTCCCAGCGGAAGGATTGTCGCCGCTCGTCGGGGTCCTCCTCGTAGACGCGGTTTTCCGTGACGCTGGCCTTGAGCTGGGCCGTCGGCGTGTACTTGCTGACCGATTGGTCCTCGGCGACGGCCTTGAGAATGAGCGTGTTGTTACGTCGCGTGATCTCGACGTCGTCGATCCCGTCGGGGTACGTCGCCTCGTCGATGTGTTCTCGGAGGTCTTCGAGGGGCAGTTCGAGGGTGGAATGCAACCGATAAACGTGTCTGGATTCCTCTGTTGACATAGTGGGAAGTGGGTACGGCGACAGTCGTGGGTGGATAGTACGAGGGCGTGACTTATATGACCTGCTATTAAATCCGTGAGATATCAGCTCTGAGAAAGATACCTTCGGTTTCGTGACCGGTTAGGCCGTGTTGAGCGTCTCTGCGAGCTCGTCGCGCTCCTCGAGCTCCTCGAGAATGTCAGAGCCACCGACGAATTCGCCGTCGACGAACGTCTGCGGAATCGTCTCCCAGTCGCTGCGTTCCGACAGCGCCTGGCGGAACTCGTCGAGCGACTCGAGGACGTCGACGGTCTCGTACTCGTCGCGGTGGTGGTCGATCAGACCGAGCGCCTTACGGGAGTAGCCACACTGGGGCATCAGCTCCGTCCCCTTCATGAAGAGGACGACCTCGTTGTTCTCGATGGCGTCGGCGACCTGCTCGTTGACCTCCTCCTGATCGAGACCCTGGTTCGGTGGGAATTCCATATCCATTCGTATGGCGGTGAGGGGGATATGCCTTGCGTCGTCGGCACCCCACGACGGCCACTCTCGCGGCGGAACTGCCGAGCGGCGAGCACCGAACGACGACAACGCGGCCGAGCGGCGAGTAGAAGTGGTTAGTCCGACGTTGCGTCCGCCGATGCGGTCGTCTCGATGACGTCGACTTTCTCCGCCGCGTAACCGAAGACGTCCCGATAGCCGTTGGGCGACATGAGGACCGGGTAGAACGACTCGTCGGCGACCTGCTCGTCGCCGTCGGCCGCGGCGAACGACGCGCCCGCCTCGACCGCCGTGAAGTTCTCGACGAAGACCTCGTAGGTGTCCGCCTGGTCCTTCCGGATGACGTCGGTGAGCCGATAGACAGGAAGGTCGCGCCGGACCGTATCTCCCGGCAGGGCGTCGACCGCGGTGAGGAAGGCGCGGGTCAGCCGGTCCGCGTTCTCGGCGGCCGTCTCGGAGCCCTGGAGACCGCACTCGACTTCGATGGTGTCGATCGTGGAGAAGAGCCGTCCGTCCGCGAAGTTGCTCGTTTCGACCATCGCCGTCACGGGTAGCTGCGGGACGACGTCTGTCGCCGTCTCGCTGACGCCGTTGACGATGGCGAAGGGGTCGGCGTGGCTCTGCGTGGAGTGCATCGAGAAGGTCAGACAGCCCTCGAGTTCGGAGACGAGTTCGTGTGCGAGGCTGCCTTCGTGGGTCTTCGCGTCCGGACTGCCCGGGAACGCGCGGTTGAGATCCTCGTCGATGAATCGTACTTGTCGCTCCAAGGCATCTTCGTTAGCGACGATGAGTTTGACGGGCCGTTCGACGGTCGGGCGGTCGTCGAGCAATCGCTCGACGGCCCGGACGCCGCAGGGTTCGTCCCCGTGGACGCCCGCGACGACTGCGATTTCCGGCGTTCCCGACCCGAGCTGTGCAACTCTCATCACTACGTAATTCGGCTGAGAGGGGAAAGGCGATTCGGTCTCTCACGGCCGTACGCGGCCGAAATCATATACTCGGTGACAACCCACACGTGGATATTCGGTGATAACCGCACGTGGGTGCGTGCCGGAGGGAGCCGTCGATTTCGGGGCGACGCCTACTCCTCGAGCGCGTCGGCGTACTCGTAATCGACGGCCCGCGCGGTCGGTCGCTCGCCGTCGAGGGGAATCCGCCACCCGTCTATGTGCGTCGGATCGGCGAGGGCGTTGGTGAGCGCGGTCCGGACCGCGAGCACGTCGACGCCGTAGTAGTCGCGCGGAATCCCCTGAAGATACTGCAGCGCCGTCTCGAAGAGGCTCCGCATCCCGTCGTCGTTCTCGAAATCGACGTGCTTGTAGGCGCCCGCAGCGACCTGGACCATTCCGTGGCAGAACTTGCTCTCGGCGGAGCCGCGTCCGTAGTTGTACCACTCGATCTCGAAGCAGTCGTGGGACTCGTGGAACGCGCCGTCGTTGAACAGTCGGACGCCGTGGGCCGTCGCCCGGCGCAGCGTCGCGTGCTCCCAGCGACCCGCGGCCGCATCCCAGCCGGTCGGCTCTCCGGCGGGCGCCTCGACGGTCGGATCGCGGGTGTGTTCGTCCATACTTGATCGAACGCCCCTCGGGCGGGTAATTCCGTCGGTGATATCCCCGTGGAATGTGTAAGCGCCGTGTTTATTGCGGTGCAGTTCCGCACACCGAGTTGATGCCCCAACCATACGGACGGTGCCAACACTGCGGGGAGCGCCTCTACGCCCACATCGAGGGCGGCTACCAGTGCCTGAACTGCGACAGCCGGTACACCGAGACGGACCTCGAGGACCAGGCGGCCTGATCGAGACGGTCGTCAGGCTGACCGCGAATCGAGACGCCGGTCCGAGACCGGCAGGCGGTCGTGGCTCGCGCGAGCGCAGGAAGTGCAACCGCTGTAACGGCAACACAGCGGTATTGGCACTGGAAACGGCTGTTTCGAGCCGTGGCGAGACGTATCCGTATCGATGCTCCCGGAGCCCGTCCGGACCCGACACGCGAATAAGAGTGGGGCCAGGCTACTCGCGGATCCCTGCTCGTCTTCGCGGGCTTCGCCAGGCGGCGATGGCAGGACTGAAGCTCTAGTTCGTCACGGCGTTGGGACGGCGATACGAGCCGCGAAACGGCGCGTCAGCGCCGAGCGAGCGGTTAGCAGTTGCGGACGCTCCGCACGTCGCGCCGGACGCGAATCGGACGATTTAACCGCGATGAGGGTTTCAGAGTCGACTGCGTGCGAGGGTAGCCAAGCGGTCAACGGCGGCGGACTCAAGATCCGCTCCCGTAGGGGTTCGTGGGTTCGATTCCCTCCCCTCGCACTCATCACAGTGCGGCAAGACGGAGCGTCTTGCCCCCGCAAAGCTTCTGCGCGGTGGCGATCACTGTCCGAGAGACGGATCTCCAACGGCGTTACCGTTCGCTTCGGTTCAACGTGCTCTCCGGAGGCACAGTGCGTCGACGAGAGCTGATCCGACAGACCAAGCAGGACCGATCGGGAATGCGTTTTGGCACCGCTCGGTCACTCGTGATACGTCAGGGTAGTGGGCGAGGTCTCATCGGGTTCTTCCGACGAAGGGGAGGCGGGAAACGTCGCGGCGGCCGTAGCGAGCGTGAACAGGATAAGGATAACCGTCGCCAGAAACCGGCCGGTGATCGGAACCAGGCCGATTACGGAGGCGGCCAGTAGGCTACTACTCGCACCGATAGCCATCACGTAATAGTCACCGACGGCCCGCTTCAGGAGGGAGGGGGCAGGGTCGGTGTCCGAGCGGTCGTCGCTATCGCTCCGGCCCGCTATCTCGAGATACGGTCGAAAGATCTCTAGCTGGTCAGTCGGTCGCACGATTCCGCGGGATTTGTTGTACTCGATGATACCTTTCTCGTCGAGTTTCGGCAGGTGCTTTTGGTACAGCGGGATGTAGACGCGCTGGCGCTGGGTGGACGTCAGTTCCGCGACGGTCGTTTCGTGTTCGTTCGCCGCGATCACCTCTGCGATATCGCGCATCTTGACGGGGTCCTCTCTGTCCAGCAGATACCTGATGGCGTCCCGTCTCCGGTTCGTCTGAAGGATGTGAAAGATTTCGCCTTGAGAGAGTTCCGGCGGCTCGTCGGACGGCGACTCGCTGGAAGCGCCGCCCGACGAGTTGGAGGGGTGGGCTGAATTGAGCGGCATATCCTATAATCGTAGAGGAATACCACCCCACCGTAAAGCTTTCGCAAACTCTATAGAAAAATATTCCTAGATCTGTGTTAATAAAATTGCTACGATGATGTGTATTCAGGGTTGCCAGACAGTTCGCGACGGCGAGTAAAAACCGTAGTGTGGTGGAAGAGCGGCTCTACAGTATGTCATCTGTGAATCTGTTTTCTATATGGATTGTCTCGTCTCGATACGGTACTGCGCTGATACTGATAGTCTCCTAATGTATGCCACTCTCGGCGAATAGTATACGAATGAAGATCGGTACGAGAAAAGACGGACGATCAGGCCGACCGTTGCGGCGATGGCGGCGATTGCGGCGAGGCCGCCGAAGTCGGGCACGGCGTCCCGTCGACGGTGATCGTCGCGGCTGACGCGAGCGTCGCCTCGATCGCGATCGTTCGTCGTTTCGATCTGTACCGGTTCGCCAGGCCGGCGCGGCGTCCGTCGTCGCGTTCGCGAGCGAGAGGGGCAGCGTCGCGCCCTCGGGCACGCCCGAGCCGTTCACTTCGAGAACGCCGGTGCCGCCCTCGACGGTCGGAACGCCGAACCGACCGTCGGCGGTCGTCGTCTCTGCGACGACGATGTCGTTGTGCGCGGCCCGGACGGCCAGGCCGTCCCGCACCGGCTCGCCGTTGACGGCGACGGTTCCGGCGTACCGCACGGGCGGACACCACGGCCACTTTTGCGGTCGGGCCGCCGAGAGAGGGTATGAGCGCTATCGACGAATCCAGTCGCGCGGCCGTCGCCGCCGAGGCGGCACACGAGGGTGCCGCCGTCGCGGCGGACTCGTTCCGGACCGAACTCGCGGTCGAGTGGAAGGACGGCAAGACAGACGTCGTGACCCAGGTCGACCGAAACGCCCAGGAGACGGTCATCGAGGCCATCCGAGCAGCGTACCCGGACGATCCGATCGTCGGCGAGGAGGACGATGCGCTCAAGGAGGTCCCGGAAACCGGCCCGGCCTGGATCGTCGACCCCATCGACGGGACGAACAACTACGTCGACGGCATCCGCGCGTTCGGGACCGCCGTCGCGGCCGTCGCCGACGGCGAACCGGTCGGCGCCGCGACGGTCTGTCCGGCCCTGGGCGACGCCTACCGAGTCGGTCCCGACGGCGCGTTCCTGAACGACGAACCGCTCTCGGTCAGCGACTGCGACGACCCCGAGGCGGCCACCGTCTGCCCGACCTTCTGGTGGGACTTCGACCAGCGCGACCAGTACGCGGCCGCTACTCGCGCGGTCGTCGAGCGGTTCGGCGACATGCGACGGTTCGGCTGCGCGCAACTCGAACTGGCGATGGTCGCGACGGGTGCGCTCGAGGGGGCGCTGACCAACCTGCGGGCCAACCCCTGGGACACCGTCGCCGGCGTCGAACTGATCCGCCAGGCCGGCGGCGTCGTCACCGACCTCGACGGCGATCGGTGGCGCCACGACAGCGAGGGCCTGGTCGCCTCGAACGGCGAGATCCACGACGAGGTGCTCGCGGCGGCCCGCGAAATCGAGGGGTAGAACGGTTGTCGCCCGCGGTCGGTCCCGCCGGCGCTGATAGTCACGCGTACTGAAACCGGAAACGGTAAGCGGTCCCCCCTACGGGATTCGGATATGGACGACTTCATCGACCGGTACGGGGCCGAGCGCGTCTGGGCCGCGACCGTCGCGAGTCTCGCGACCATCGTGGTCCTCGGCGCCGTCCTGTTCCCCCAGCGGGTGTACGTCGAGATCATCTGGCAGTACTTCTGGGGGCCGGTCGTCGCCGACGCCCACAGCGAGCCCTGTCTCGCCTGGGCCGACGGCCAACAGGTGCCCTGTGGCGACAATGTCAGCGGCCCAACCGCCGAGCCCGGCTACACGTTCGTCTCCTACGCCGGCTACATCCCGACCCTGGTCCTGTTGCTGATCGGGGTCATCTTCCTCGTGCGCCGCCTCGAGATCGAGCGCTACCGGGCGGGCTTTTTCGCCCTGTTCCCGTTCATGCTGTTCGGCGGGGCCCTCCGCGTGGTCGAGGACGTCAACGCGACCGCCTACCAGGCGACCAATGAGATGGCCATCCAACTGCCGTGGTCCGGGTTCATCATCAGCCCGCTGATCTACTTCACGGTCTTCTTCATCGCGCTGTTCGCGGTGGTGCTCTCCGTCTGGCTCGACCGTAGGGACTACGTCTCCGGCTACGAGTACCCGCTGGCCGGGGTCGGGACGGCCGCCCTCACCCTGACGATCGGCTATCTGGCCTACACTGCGGCGACGAAACCGTACGCGGAGTTTTACCCGCTGATCCCGCTGGTCGTCCTCGTCGGCGCGACGCTGACGACGGCGATCACCTGGGTCGCGATCGAACGGTACGCGCCCGAACTCAACCGCGGCACCCGGTACATGGGGATCGTGGTCATCTGGGCCCACGCGGTCGACGGCGTCGCGAACGTCGTCGGTCTCGACTGGGCGACCGCCCTCGGCCTGCCGGCCAACCTCGTGCCGAAACACCCGATCAACCGGGCGATCGATAACACGACGGCCGACGTATTGCCCGCCGGCGTCGTCGACATTATCGGCTCCGCCTGGCCGTTCCTGTTCGTGAAGGTCGCCGCGGCCGTCTTCGTCATCTGGATCTTCGACGAGACGGTCTTCGAGGACAGCCCCCGCTACGCAATCCTGCTCATGATCACCGTCGTCGCCGTCGGCCTCGGGCCCGGGACCCGTGACATGCTGCGGGCGACGTTTGGGGTCTGACGTCGCCGTTCGCTCTTTTTCGGATCGAGCGCTCCCGTGGCCGCCGAGTCCCGACTGCGAACGGGGACTTTAATCGCCCGCGGCGGGAACGACCGAGCATGACCGATACGGACGGGTGGTTCGCGGACGCCGACCGCGACGATCCCGACGCGACGGCGACCGCGATCCGCGAGGGCAGCGCCGACGAGCCCCGCGACTGGCCCGCCCTCGCGGTCGAGGCTGGATTCGCGAGCGACGAGGACGACTACTACGACGCGCTCCGCGAGGCGACGACGGCCGCCGCACGAGCCGCCGTGACCGAGCGCGAGCGGGCCGACGACCGCCAGCTCGTCCACGCTGTGCGGGCGATGGACGACTGCAGCCGGACCGCCAACGAACTCGCCGAGCGCCTGGCCGAGTGGGCCGGCACCGTCGACCCCGACGCGGGGACCGGCGTCGAGTACGCCCGCGCCCTGGCGGCCGACGAGACCGAGACCGACGACCTCGCGGAGCCGGCGGTCCGCTCGCTCGCCGAGCGGGTGGCCGGCCTGGCCGACGAGGCCGACGACCTGCGGGACTTCGTCGAACGACAGACGCCGGCCGTCGCGCCGAACCTGGCTGCCCTCGCCGAACCGGTCCTCGCAGCCAGGCTGATCTCGTTGGCCGGCGGCTTGGAGAACCTGGCGAAGAAACCCAGCGGCACGATCCAGGTGCTCGGCGCGGAGGACGCGCTGTTCGCGCACCTGCGGGGTCACGCACCCTCGCCGAAACACGGGATCATCTACACCCACGACGCGGTGCGGGGCACTCACCCCGAAAACCGGGGCTCGGCGGCGCGGGCCCTCGCCGGGAAGCTCGCCATCGCGGCCCGCGTCGACCACTACTCGGGCGAACCGAAGCCGGAACTCGAGGCCGAACTGGCTGAGAGAATCGAGACGATCCAGGCGCGGACGACCCACGACGACGCCGAGTCCGACGGGGGTGGCGACGATGAGTGAGCCCGTTCTCCCCGACGGCGTCGAGCGCCGCGAGTTCGACGGCACCGAACGGCTGGCGACCCGCGGCGACCCCGTCTACGGCGAGCCGACGGACGGCGAGTGGCGCGCCTGGAACCCGAACCGGTCGAAACTCGGCGCGATGCTGGAACTGGGGTTGGACACCGGGCTCGCGGGCGGCGAGACGGTTCTCTACCTGGGCGCCGCGAGCGGCACGACGGTGAGCCACGTCGCCGACTTCGCCGGGCCGACATACGCCGTCGAGTTCGCCGCGCGGCCGGTCAGGGACCTCCTCGACGCCGCCGACAGCCGCGATCAGCTGTTCCCGCTGTTGAAGGACGCTCGAAAGCCGGAGACCTACGCCCACGTCGTCGAGTCCGACGTCGACGTCGTCATCCAGGACGTCGCGACGCGCGGCCAGGCCCGCGTGGCGCTGGAGAACGGGCGGTTCCTGGCCGACGACGGCCGACTCCTGTTGGCGGTCAAGGCCCGAAGCGAAGACGTGACTCGAGAGCCGGCTGCCGTGTTCGAGGCCGTTCGTGAGGACCTTTCGGAAGGGTACGAGGTTTTGGAGGCAAACCGACTCGAACCGTATCACGCTGATCACCTCGGGATCGTCGCGCGCCCGCGGTGAGTTAGCAGTGCCCGTCTCCGGGCACCGGTGCCGGACGGTGCGCGACGCGAAGCGGTCGCCCGTGACGACGAGTTCGTGTCCGACAGTGCCGAGTCGCAGACGAACAGCGGGTACCGGTCAGTCCGACTCGCGAGTCCCGAGGACCGTGTCCGCTCCGAGGATGGCCTCACCCATGGCGAACGTTCGCGTCTGCAACGCGGTGTTGAGACCGAGGAACGCGTCCCCGCCGAGTGTGAACTCGTCCTCGAGCGCGAGCACGCGGGCATCGACGTGGGCCGGCGTCTCGGTCTCGACGATTTCTTCGACAGCCGCCCGATGAGTGGCGGATTCGAAGGGGCCACAGAACAGGACGACCGAGCGGTCGCCCGTCAACATCGAGGCGTACTCCTGTTTGGCGGACTCGCCGTCGGCTCGGTCGAGATCGGTCGGATCGAGGAAAAACAGGCGGTGGCCCGTGCCGATATCACCGGCCGCGTGGTCGCCACCGTCTCCGGGTCCGGTTGCACGTGACGCCGTCTCGTCGCCGGACCGATCGGAGGCGGTTCGTCTCCGCCGGTCGGACGGTGTCCCGGTCACGGGTTCGGTCCGGTCGGGAGCTGCGTGTCGTAAGTAGAGCTCGAGCGTCGCCCGCAGGCCGGCTCTCGTCCCGCGTTTCGCGTACAGTTCGGGAGCGCGCGCCAGGTACTCTCGGCGAGCGCTCTCCGGCCAGTCACGATACGCGTCGGCGGCGAGCCAGTCTTCGAGCCAGGCGAGCGAGTCGCTCGGGACCCCGTGGGGGTCGAAGTAGCGACTGATGTGCTCGATTTCAGATTCGATCTCGACGAACGATGTTTCGAAGACGGACAGGAACCGTTCGAGAAACGCGGCCGATCGATCGTCCGCCTGGTAGAGTTCCGGCAGATACCGAAGGTACGATTGACGGGGGCAGTAGGCCGTCGCGGAATCGACCACCGGAGCGGCGGTCGGAGTGCCGACGAGTTCGATGGCGACGTACAGATATCGCCCCGTCGCGTCCCGGAGCAGGATATCCGTGGGGTCGATCTCGTCGACGCGTGTCCACTCCGATTCGACGTGATCGACCAGCGTATCGCCGGCGGTCTGCTGCCACGAGCGGACTTCGGCGGGCGTGAGTCGATCGCTGCGCGCAGCCAGTTGGGCGGCAGCCGTCGTTGTGAGCTCCCAGATCGAGTCCACGTTCGCTGCTTGCAGCGTCGCGAGGACATCCAAATCGATGGGAGCAGTACTGGCACTGGTTTCGTTCCCGTCGGATTCAGCACCGGTAGACCGCTCTCCGGGCTCGGTGACGGCGGCCGCGGGCGGCTCGTCGGTCCCGGTGGTCGAGCCATCGACACTCGCCGCGGGTTCGGTGGCAGTGCTCTGCGGGTCGTCGGTATCGAACGGCAGCAGCGCCGGGTCATCGGTCGCGTGGTACCGAACGCGAACCTGGGTACTCGCCCCGGATCGAGCGAGTTCGAGCGCTAGTCGATGCCACTCGACGCCGTCAACTCCGGAATCGTACCGGTGCACTGCCAGTCCGACGTGCCGGTCCCGATCCGGGTGCCGGGCGTACTCCGCGACCTCCCGCAGCGCGTAGCAGGTTCGGTCCGCGCTACCGAGCGCGTAGAAGATCCGCCCGTCTCGGGCACCATCCCCGGGAGATCGACTGACGAGTTGATCGCAGCCGGCCTCGAGTTCGTGGAGGCGGTGGAACTCACCGGTGGCGGAGTCGAACTCGAACAGTCCGTGTTCGTTCCGTTCCCCGACCGTTCCGGCGAGCACGATCGTTCCCTGTGGAGCCGTGACGGCGGTCGGAACGAACTCCTCGCCGTCAGCAACGAACGCGTCCGTCGGTACGGGATACGTTTCGTCCCGAATCTCTTGGTCGCCCCGAAACGCCCGAACGGTCGGCACTCCGTCGACGACATCGAGGACGTACGCCAGACCGTCCGCGACCGCGAGATCGGCTGGCGAATGGAGCTGCCGGTCGATGCAGCGGTCGCCGTCACCGAGACAGACGATCCGTTCGTCGCCGTCGAGCGCGTAGATCGTCCCGCCGTCGGAGGTGAGTTCGACCGGCTCTGTCGCTCGCGACCGCAGCGTCCCGGTCTCGCGGCGGCGCCGAGGAGAGATCGTCACGATCGTCCCGTCGGCGTCGTTGACGACGAACACTCGGTTGTCGCTGGCACAGACGGCGCGGGGCGACTCGATCGAAATCTCGTCGCCGTCGAGCAGGCGCTGTCTGGCATCGGCGGTCGGATCGTATCGATACAGCGCCCCTGACGGGTCGATGGTGTAGAGCAGCCCCGTCGGGTCGACGGCGAGATCGACGATCGAGGAGCCGAGGCTCGACTCGCGGATCGTCGTCGTCCGTGCGAGGGAGATGCCGCCATCGGCCACCTCGACGTTCCGAGTCGTCCACTCGGCCCAGTCGGATTCACTCGTCGTCGTCGCGTACGAGAATTCCACTGTCAGCGCCCTCCGTCGTCCGTCATCGTCAGGTCCACGGTCACGTCTTCGACGGCGAACAGCGACGTTTCATCGATCAACACGGTTCGTTCGTCGATGGTCGTGCCACCGTGGGCGGTGACCGTCACGTCGGTCACGCGGTCGATCGCGTCGAGTTCGCCGACCACAGCAGCCAGTTCCGATCCGTCGAGCGCGCGTCCGAACGGCCATCCGTCGCCGTCGTACCCGTACAGCGGGTGGAGATAGGACGTGACGGCCTCGGTGACGTCCGCTTCGTACCCCCCACTGGTGTACCGGGGACGAGTGCGCCCTGCGACGGTGAGTTCGAGCCGGACGTACCGCGGGCCGGTCACGTGGACGCGGTCCGTCAGCAGGGTTCGCTCTCGAAGGTGTCGCCGGACGGACTCGAGAAAGCCCTCACTCGGGTCCGGATTAGGAACGTCGGGTGGCGCGTACGGGACGACGACCACGGTGGTTCGGTCACCGTCGATCGAGACGTTCGTCCGGCTAATTCGAAGTCCGGGCGTCCGCGAGGCGAGGTGTCGATAGTCGCTCTCGGTGACCGCGCGAGATGGCCGCCTGAGATCACGCCTGGCGCGTCGAAGGGTTGCCTCGATCGTCTCGTAGTCGGTGCCGCCGCTGGCTGCACGCAACGGGGTGACGTCGATGTCGGCCGGCGAGACGTCTGCCGGCAGTTGCGTACTCGAGTCCGTGAACTGCCAGACTGCGGTCGACGAGACGTTTCCTTCCTCGCCGCCGCCGTAGACGTAATCAGCGGTGATCGTCGCGTCCGGTGCCGGGACACGACCGGCATCGCCATCGCCGAACGTCACGCGGCCACGCTCTCGGTCGAGTACGTAGTGTGGATCGTCGGGCCCCGACGCGTCGAAGTCGGAGACCTCGACGAACCGGTGACCGTCGACGCGTATCGTGGCCGAGAGGATCGGCCGGTTCGCGAACGCGTACGTCTGCCCGTCGAGTCTCGCCGATGCGTCCGTCCCGTTCGCGTTCCCCTCGGGAGACAATCGCTCGTCGGCGACCGATGCGGCGTGGCTGGCGGTGACGACGTTCGTCCTGATCGCGTCGACCTGTGGCGGAATCTCGTGGCCTGGCGTCTCGACGCGACACCGCACCCAGACGTAGTCGTCCGCTCCGTCGATCGGAAACTCGCAGTTCCGAGCCGGTGGCGGCGACGGAGTGGTGGCTCCGGCGAGTTCGATCGAGCCGCCCTCGTACAGGGCGTTCGTTTCGTCCTCAGCGACTGAGAGCGATCGCCACCGCCCATCCCCGGGGTCGCGGTACTCCCAGGCGAGTTCGACCGACGGAGTAATCGTGACGGACCGATCCCCGGAGACCGGCGCTGGCTCCGGGAGATTGGCGTCGTGGTAGTCGATCGAGAGCGTGAGCCGGTCGGCGCTCTCGAACGGGTCGTAATCGAAGCCCAGATAGACGGCGTCACCTCGAGCGACGTCGTCGCCGAAGGGACGATAGAACATCCCGTCGGTCCGGTTCGCTTCCCCGTGTTCGGTCGATCCCGTTTCGTCGACGGTGACCACCCGCTCGATGGTGGCAGCGGTGAGAACCACCGTCCGGTCGGTCTCGAATCGATAGACGTCGCCGGTGCCATCGGTGACGGCCAGGCGCGTTCCGGCCGGCAGGCGTTCTCCCGTCGCCGCTGCGGGCGGCGACAGCTCAACCGCGGCCGTCGCCGGGGTCGGCGGACGACGGTCGTACCCGATCAGTCGCAGGTACTTCTCGCGGTGTTCGTCGGTGATCTGATCGAGTTGGTAGGTGTGCGTCTCGGTAAGCCAGGCGAGCACCTCGAGGATGGTGATTCCCGGATCGTGCGGGTTGAAGTCGGTCCACTCGTCCGAGTACGCCGGAATCCGTTTTTTCGCCTGTTCGAGCAACTCCTCGTACTCCCTATCGTCGAGATCTGGTACGTCGATTCCCATATCGTATCACCTCTGGCCGCCCGTTCGACGGGGTGAGCGGCGAGCCCGTGATTCCGTTCTGTCGTCGATCGCGGCTTCGGTTGACAGCCGTCCGCGTTTTCGCCGCGACGGTCCCGGACGCGTCATTACGTCGTCTCCTCCACGGTGACGGTGATCCGGTGAGAGCCGTTGCAGACGAGCGTGTCTCGTGGGAGCGAGCGGTGGGTCCCGTGTTCCGACAGCGACCACCGTTCGCCGCCGGTCTCGATCGTGACGTCGAATTCGAGCACCTCGGCGACGGAATCGACGCCGGCGACGACCTCGGAGAGGTCGTCGATATCCGGGACGACACCGAAGTCCCAGCCGTCCCCATCGTTCCCCCGCAAGGGATGGAGATACTGGTCGAGACGACGCTCGACCGCGCCTTTGAGCAAGGAGATGCTCTTGACGGTGGTCGCGTGGAGCGTCATCTCGATCGATAGCTCACCGTATCCCGGTCCGCGGACGACGATGTCCGCGTCGTCGGCGGCGACGAGCGACGCCGGTGCGTGGTCGGACAACGTCTCGCGGACACGATGTTTGAGCTCCATCGACGGGACCGGCTTCTCCCGTTCGGTCTGTGGAACGATCAGCACCGTCACGCGCGAGCCGTCGCCCGCCCCGAGATCGGGATCGCACGTAACCCGGGCCAGTTCCGGGAACGCAGCTTTGGCGACCTGTTCGTAGTCACGAGGGGTTACCGCCCTGCCGCGGTGTTTGAGTCGGTTCGTCGAGCGCGCGACGAGCGTCTCGGTCGATTCGACGTCGGCGCCGCCGTCGGCCGGCGTCGGGTTCGACACCGACTCCACCAGGGCGACCGAACTCTTCAGATCGGATACCGTCTCGGCCTCGACGTTGCCGTCGCTTCCCCCACCAGTAGTATACGTGGCCCGTACGTTGTCCTGGCCGGCCGGCGGAATCGCGCCGTTGGTCCCGTCTCCGAACTCGACGACGCCGAGCGTTTGATTGACGACGTAGTGTCTGTCGGTCGGCTCCGAATCGAGGAAGTCGGCGACTGCGGTCCAGCGGACCCAGAACGCGGTGAGTTCCTCCCGCGAGTTATACTCGGGTTCGACGACCGACGGGTTCTCAGCGATCAGTTCGCGGCGCTGTCCGGCCGGCAGGGTCGACAGTTCGTCTACCCACACATCAATGTCGATTACGGGGGCGTGCGCGCACCTGAACGACTGGTCGTGGGAACCGTCGCTGGAGCCGAGTGTCTCGTCCTCGATCGTGACGGTGTTGTACGCCCACTGCGTGTTCGGATAGATCCCTTCGAGAACGGGCGGGGTCGTCGTCCGCTCGCTCGCGACGTCGGCCGGAACCGATTCCGCCGCGGGTTCGGTTCGGCCAGCGGGCTCCGAATCCGGTGTGACCGACTCCACTCGAGCGCCGTGACGACCGCGATCGATAGCGAACTCGTTTTTGGTCACGCGGGCGCGGATCCAGTGGCGCTTCCGGTCGAACAACTCGACTGCGGTCGTCGAGTCGGGAAACGTGAGCGTGACGATCCCCCGTTCGGTCAGTCCACCGGTTCGGTCGTGGGCGTCGAGCTTTGCCCACTCGGATCCGGCAGCGTCGACGCAGTACTCCCACTGGACTCCGGGATCGAACGACTGTGGATAGGTCGTGTCCGTAACCGGGACGAACAGCGTCAGCGGGCCGTTCTCCAGTACGTCGTCGAACCCGAAGTACAGCGCCTGGCGGGCGTCGGGCGTCTCGACGAACGGCGAAAACGCGCCCGGCCGGTTCGTGAGATCGTCGCTGTAGGCGGCATTGTTGTAGCTAAATACGGTTTCGAACGACTGGGCACCGCGGTCGTAGTGAACGCTGACGTCGCCGAACGCCGGCGCGTCGGGTTCGTCGACGAGCGCTCCGCGGCCCCCCTCACTCGTCACCTCGAACGACGGCTGGCCGTAATTGCCGCTGACCAGGCGGGCGCGGATCCAGACGTTCTCGTGCCCCGAGACCGTCGTAGGCGAAACGTCGTCCGGGACTTCGAATCGAACGACACCGGGAGTCCGAAGCGCGTCAGTTCCGTCCTCAATCGAATCCAATCGCGTCCACCCGTCACCGTTCCAGTACTCCCAGGAGAGTCTCGGAGACCCGCCGAGGACGCCGATACCGTCGGCTCCGGAGAGACCGGCTGTCGCCGCGTCGGCATCCCTACTCGAGGCCGTGACATCGTTCTCGTCGCTCGCCGCGTCGTCGGTCGGCGGCGAGACGAACTCGAGGTCCACGACGCCGCCGAGTTTTGTGAACGCCTCCTGGCAGGCCACGTAGAACGTCGCCGGCGGGTGTGGAATCCGACCGAACGGTCTGATGGGGCCATCGTCCGGCGAAAGCGGCACGTCGTTCGACAACAGCATGTCCGGGTCCAATCCGCCCTCCCGACCGGCGCTGGCGACGTGTACTGACAGCGACTCGATCGTCGTCGAGAGAACGCTCGACTCGCGGTCGTCGATAGAACACCGAACCCACCGGCTCTCGACGCCGTTGACTTCGCGTTCGACCGTCGTTCCGGGGAGACGAAACGTCCGTTCGACACTGCTCTCGTTTCCGTTCCCGTTCCCGTTCGCCTGGCCCACCGTCGTCGAGCCGGACTGTAACCGTTCCTGAAGCGCCTCGACTCCGATTTCGGTGTCTCCACGGCGTCCGTCCGACGGGTGGACAAGCTCGTACCACCCTTCGTTCCCGTCCGCGTCCTCGCCGTAGTACTCCCAGACGGTCGCCTCGAAAAACCGTTCGGCGTCGCCAGCGGTCTCGACCGAGAGCGATAGCGACGAGCCTGCCTCGAGATTGAGCGCGGCCTCGTTTCCCAGATAGAGGACGTGCGATTGCAGGTTTTTTCCGGTGAATAGTTCGGTCGATTCCGCTTCGAGGACGTCGCTGTGATCGACGATGACGTCGGCACCCGGGTTGACGCCGACGACGTCCGTCAAACGAGCGGGCGTCGCCTCGAAGCCACCGTCCTGTGGGAGTTCGAATAGATGCGAATCACCGCCGGCCGGATCGGCAATCGCCTGCGTTCCACCCGGAATCGGCACGTTTCTATCGATATCCGTCGAGATACGGAACGTGAGTGGCGTTCTCGCTGCCTGTGGTGGACAGCGATCGAAGTCGAGCGCGTCCAGAAAAGCGAGTAGGTGTTGCGCCGGAACTTCGTTCAGGCGCTTCCGAGTGTCGGCCTCGAACGACGAGAAGATCCGTAACAGCGTTCGCCCGACGTCGCTCGTGTTCGGATCCCACGTCTCGGTATACGCGTCAGCGCGTTCGAGTAGCGTCTCGAACAGTTCCTCCTGATTCCGCTCGTCGATGATCGGTTCGTCGTTCATGGCGCCACGACCCTCCGTCCGAGGACACCGATCGGCGGCCGACCGACGACCGTCCGGGTCGATCGAACCGTGTCTACCTCGGGTTCGGCTCGTATCGGTTCCAGTGCGTCCATTTTCGGATCACCCATCTCCTTCCGTGATGTGAAACGGATAGACCATGTTCGCCAGGCTGTTCGTCGTCCGAACGCGGTAGTCGATCTCGATCAGAATTCTGTTCGGATCCTCGGCGTCGGTTCTGGCGGTAAGGTCCTCGACGTCGATCCGCGGCTCCCAGCGCACGAGCGCCTCGCGGACGCTACTCTCGATGAGATTCAGCGTCGACGGCGACGCGGACGAGTAGACGTGATCGTGGATGTCACAGCCGAACTCCGGGCGCATGATGCGCTCGCCTTTCGCCGTTCCGAGGATGATTCTGATCGCTTCCCGAATGTCGGCTTCGGCGTCGGAAAGTTCGATGTCGCCACGCTGGTCTGACGTAACCGGGTACTGCCACCCGGTTCCGAGGAAGTCGTCCGCCACGGTTCACCCGATGTGAACGGTTGGACAGCCGCCAACGATCGTGTTTGGCGGCCCATTCTCGATTATTTTGTCGCCCATCCTCGCCGCCGGCAGTTTGTTGATCAACACGCTCTCGCTTCCCATCGCGACGGTACCGCCGACGTGCGGGACGGCCCCCGACGTCAGCGGACAGGTGTGAACGTCTGCGCCGGCGCGCCACGCTGGGCGCTTTCCTATCAACACGTTCGGACTCGCGGTACCGGTCAGCGGCGTTCCGTGTGCGGTCGCATCGCCAAGTCTTGCTGCGGGTTTCATGTATCGATCAGCTGGTTCGTTCTCTCGTCCGTGTCTGTCGCAGTCGATTTGTCTCTCAGTTCAGTTGAATAATGGCGCCGCGGATCGTCAACGGTCCCGTCGAATCGATCCCCATCAGTCCGCTGCTCGAAATATCTAGCCGGGCCTTGCTCGACAGTTCGATCGTGTTCTTGCTCGAGATCGTGACGTCCGTGCCACCGGCGATTTCGACCGACTTCGATCCATCGATCGTGACGTTCGGGGCCGACAGATCGAGTTCGTCGTCGGCGGCGATCGAAATCCGTCCCTTCGAGGAGTCGAGCGTGATGGTGTTGTCCCCCCGGTCGTCGCTGATCGTGATCGTCTCTACGCCGTTCGAATCGTCGACGATGATCTCGTGTCCGTCGCTCGTTCGGATCGTAATGCTCCCGTCGTCGCCGTCGTCGAACGCGATCGTATGTTCGCTTCGCGACCGGATCTCGCGAATATCGTTGTTCCCGGCGTTTCGCCGTGGTGGCTTTTGCGCTCCGTTCCAGAGTGACCCGACGACGTACGGATTGTGGATGTCCCCGTTCTCGAACGCGACGAGCACCTCCTCGTCGACCTCGGGCAGAAAGTACGTCCCGTACTCGTCGCCCGCCATCGGTGCGGCGAGCCTGGCCCAGTGGCTCTCGTCGTCCGTATCTCGCCACGGGAACCGGAGCTTTACGCGACCCAGGTCTTTCGGATCCTCGTTGTCGGTAACGATGCCGACGACGACACCCTGAATACCGCCCTCGGAGGTCTCGCCGTCGAAGATGCCCGGATCGCTCACGATGACACCTCTACCGCCTCGAACGTGGTGCGGTAGCCTGCGGCGCCCATTCGGTGCGTCGCCTTCGTAACGTGGTAGTCCCCCGAGAAGCGGTCCCCGAGCTCGGCGAGTCGGATCGTTTCCCCGGCTCGTATCTCCGGGATGCCGTCGGCCTCGCCGTGAGCCTGAACGGTTCCGTCGGAGTACCGGTTGTGTTTCGTCTCTGCGATACGTTCGGCTTCGTCACGTGACATAGCTGGCACTCTAAACACCTCTTTGTGTGTCGCGTCGGAACTGCCCGCAGTCGCGACGATCTCCGTCTTTTTCCCGATGTCCCACGACCGGACCTCGACCTGGTAGTGACGTTTTCGCTGCGTGATTTCGCCGAAGAAATCGTGGAGCGATTCCCCGTACCACAGTTCGGCGACCGGATCGTCGGTCACTGCTGACGATCGCGGAACGAACCTGACGGCGTCCCGTTTCGCGTAGAACTCGAATCCGTAGGTCGAAGCGAGATCGTGGATGAACCGATAATCGCTACAATCGTTTTGGATAAGTTTCTCGCGTTTGACGTCTGCACTGTCTACCTCTATCGACGAGAACGGATACGACGACAGGACGTCCGTGACGGCATCGCCGATGGTGGTCGTCGACCACGAGTCCGAGCGGGTCCCTTGCATCGCCTCCCAGAGCAATCCGTATCCGGACACCTGCACTGAGGGACCTCGATCAGCGGCGAACTCACCGGTTATCGACTGGATCTTACCGGTCAAAAGCGGCGTGAGTTGGCCATCGTCGCCGTAACCCATCGAAATGTCCACGTCGGTTCCGACGTCGAAGTCGTCCCACGACAGTCCGGCGAACTCGTCTAGTTCCTCGTCGAAGGGATAGTTCAACGTAAAGGAAAACCGGTCTGCCCCCTCGAAGGTCGTCTCCACCACGAGATCGGCTATCCTGCCGCCCGGCTCTTGGAACGTCTGATCGCCGATATCGACCTTGAATCGGGGTGAATATCGTGGATGGTTGTCCAATTCAGCGCTCATGAGTTCGAATATGATGTCGGCGTTGGAGTCGAGTTGATCGTCGGTCGTGTCGCTACAGCGGCGGTAGTTCGAGCGTTTCCCCCGGCTCTATCGCGCGCGGGTTGGCGATGTCGTTCTGGTTTGCGATCGTTCGCCAGTGGGACGGGTCACCGTACTCCTCCGACGCAATGAGCCAGAGCGTGTCTCCCTCGGTTACCGTCCACACCTTGGTCTTGTCCGTCGATTCGGGGGCCACCTCCGACTTGTGATAGTCGGCCGTCTTGAACTCGGAGAAGACGATTGACACGCGAGCCCGGATCGGGATTCCGCTCGGAAGGAACTTGGTGAACTGTTTGTTAGCGCTCCGGACCAGCGCCGTGAAGTCGATTCCGTCACCCCAGACGAACCGGCAGACCGGCGGCGCGTGTAACTCTCCGTCGACCGACAGCAGCAGGTCGATGTACTTCGTGTACCGCTCGCGAACGTCGACTGCAGCGTCGTCGACATCGTCCGACTCGAGTTCGTCGGTCGTATCGAAGAACAGTTCCATCGAAAGCGTCTCCGCGTTCCCGTCCACGAACTGCATGATCGACGCCCCCGATCCCGTGGCTTTCATTTCGCCGTAGTTGACGCTCTTCTCGAGCGTGTAGGAGTTCGGGTTGAACTTACACTCGATCGTCTCTCCCTTTCGTTTCCCGTTTACGATCATGATCTGTGCCTTCTCGAGTTTGCCACCAGTCGCCACCTAGAACCCCCTCCGTTCACGTTCGACTCGCTGTTTCCGTTCGATCTTCCGGTAGAGTCGTTCAACGAGCCGGTCTACGTCGGCCTCGAATTGGAGCGAGTTCCCGTCCCACGGAAGTTCGGACGGCTCAGATCGATCGCGAGCGTCTCGTCGACCTCGGTCGTGACCGTCCGGATCGGACGGCTGCTCGCTTGCAGGCTTGCGCCCTGAAGCGGACCCATCGATACGGCCAACGCGTTGCGGGGTGTCTGCCGAGGAGGTGTTGGCGAGCCCTCTCGGTCGTCCGCGACCAGGTTCGTTCGTCGACTGTCGGCTTCCCCCGGCGTTGCCTCTCCGACGGTCGGCTGGACGCACCGTACCATCATCACGCTCTCCGGTCGAACCCGTCGTGCGTCCGTGGAGCCCCCGCCTCGCCGCCGTCGACCGCGAATCGTGCGAGCGTTCGGCGGCGTCGGCGAATCGATCGCGAGCGGATTCGCCGATGATCGATGTCCCCGCAGACTTCGTTTCGTCCGCTCTCGACCCAGTGGTGCCCGCTCTAGCGGAAACCGATGGTGTAGGGTCGCGATAGACGAGCGCTGGCCGATTGCTACTCGAGTTCATTCTGTTTCTCTCCGACCCCTCTCCGTTCACTTTTTTAGAATCTATTTTGTATTTAGTGATTTCGTTATCGTTACCAGACACGATCGGTACCGATCCGTCGATCCTGGTTGCCGTTGAGGTAGCCACCTGCCGTTCGGTCGCCGTGCTCGGGAGATCGACCTGCGCGCTGGTCGAGTCTCGAGGCGATCGCTCCATCGCCTGGCTCGCACCGACGGTGTCCGACGCTACTATCGCCCGTGTATTGAGGTCAGATCTCCGCTCACCGTCGTCCAGCGGATCGGCTTCCGGCGTCTCGCTCGTCACCGTCCTGCCCTCGGTTCGCGCACCGCTTGCCAGCGGCGACGCTCGAACGGTCGCTCCGCCGCTCGTCGGCATCGGCCCCGCGACGTCGTCGGGGCCGTCGCTACTACTGCGGCTGTCATCGGGCCCCGCTGACGCCACGCTACGTCGTCGTCGCACCGACGGCGACAGTCGACCAAGGTCCGTCATCCCGCTCGTCTGTGGCCGAACTGGACGTGAATCAACGGCAGCTCCGATCGAGTCCTCCGGAGCGTCCGTATCGAAACGTGTTGCACGCTGCGACGGGGCCCAATTCGGATCGGCGACCGTAACGACCCTGGTCGCGGAGACCGCACCGTCGAAAGCGGTCCCATCCGGATCAAACCGCGTTCGATCGTCGGTCGCGTCGAACTCCGAGCGTCGGCCGCCGGTGTGTGGCCGCCGATCGACCGTCGACCGCGACTGCGTCTCGACGGGCTGCCTCTCGACGGGCGATCGAGTTCCCACGTCGTCAGTCGGCCGCCGTTCGTTGGGTCCATCGCGCGTCAGCTCGCCGCGATTTTGGTCGGTCGGTCCGCCCTCGGTGACCGAATCCGCCAGGCGCACCGCCGGCGACCCCAGCACTGATCCGTTCCCGTTCGCGGATCGCGAGTGATCCGCCTGAATGCGGCCGGACGGGTCGGGTCGACTGTCGCATCGATCGGTCGATTCGACCGAGTGGGTGTGGCCGGACGAGGGTCTGACCGAGCGCTGTGACGACGAAATCGAGTCCGTGCCCGAGGTCGCAACACGCGGTGTGAGCGGAGCCGTCGGACCGCCGGTCGTGATCACCGGCTTCGACGGTCGATTACTGGCATTTCGGCGTCTTCTTCGGGCCGACCTGGGGATCGAACTAACGGGACCGAGATCGTGGGGACCGGACGCGGGCGCATCCGTTTCTGCGGGTGCCGTCCCGTCCCTGTTCTCCGCCGTGCCGTCACGTTTGTTCACGCCTGGCGTCGCCGTCGTCTCCTGAGGTCGTGCTCCGTGACCATCCCGATCCGCTGGCTCGGCGCGGGTAACGGAAGCGGACGCGGACGCCGTCGGAGTCGCGTCTGTAGCCGTTCTCGCTCGACCGACCGGATCGTCGCCGTTCGACGCTTCGACGGCGCGTCCGAGCCGAGACCCTCGTAGTGACGATGCCGACTCCGTTTGGGTTTCGATCGCGACGTCGGCCCCGGCAGAGACGGAGCGGGCAACCGACCGCTGAGCGGCCCTCGATCGTCCCGTGCCAGTACGACCGGCGTCGGTGTCGATACCGGTCCCGGTGACAGCAGTTGGGAACGGCCGGCTCGATCGGAACTGTGTCACAATTCTTGTCGTCGTGATCGCCGTCTCGAGACCGCCCTCGTCAATCACCTGCGCGAATCGGCGATCCGAACGACCCTGTGGACCATCGTCTCTCCGCGACGTTTCGGGGTCGGCGGCGTGAGCGGTTCGTATTCGCCGAGCGAACGAGTTCGAGAGACCCCCCGCCGGAGCAGTCGACCGATCGAGGGGCCGCTCACCGTCGACGGGCGATCGGCCACCCTCGACAGAACGGCGGTTCGACGTCGTCAGCCCTGACGAGGAACGCGGTGTCGGTCGACTCGATCCGTTCCTCGATTCGGAATCTGCCACCCGAGACAGCGCCGGCAGGTTCCGTGATTCTGATGCCGCTCGGCCAGCCGTCGGCGATCGATCCGCCGGCGCTGGAGAAACTGGGCACCCGTCAGCGGTCTCGGCCGACACCAGGCGTCGGTCGTTCGCACCGACCGACGAATCCGTCCGCCGAACATCCGCGGTAACGCGAGCGTGATCGGACGGCCCAGATGACGCCGTTTTCCGGCTACTGTTCCCGCAGTCGTCGACGGGATCTCGGTCCGAACTGTCGGGATCGGTGTCAACTGGGTGTTCCGTCGGGACGTCCGTGGTGACGACTGATCGGCTCCGCGCGTCTCCGCCAGGCGAATCGTGATCCCCGTCAGTGACGGTCGCCGTCGACGGGCGTGAAGGGGTACTGCGAGCGGAATCGAGAGGCGCTCCGCCCGAGAGCAACCGTCGTCCGAAATCCGATCGTCGACGTGTAACAGTGGCCGCCGATCGGCTCCGACCCTCTCCGTCGGTATCATCGGTCGGCGCAGTGTCGAATCCGGCGTCGCCCCGCCGCTCAATCGACCGCGACGGATCAGGTTCGTCGACCAGTACCGTATACGCCGCCGAGTGTCGAGGAGACGATCGCCGGCCGGCACGACGCTGTGCCGACCGGGAATCGATCGCCGCGGCCGGATCAGCCAATTCGCCGATGGTCACCCGGCGACGAACGGCATCGATCCCGACGGCGGTTCCGAACGGGGCCGTCCGCTCGCGGTGTCGGAATCGGGCGGTCGACCCCGTCGTGTCCTCCGGTCGACCGGCGGCCTCACCGCGTCGCTCGAGTGCATCGGTAGCGGTCGGTGTCGGCGACCCGGACCGGGCACCGCTATCGCGGTCCGCCACGCGCGTCGGTGATCCAATTACGACGCGTTCACCATCCTCCGTCGCCGTCGGTGACGGAACTGATGGCCGCAGTGGCGACTGAATCGAGTCGCCCACGTCCGGAGCGGCTCCCTCACCACCGATCGGTCGTGGCTCTCGGACGGGTCGGCCGGATCGAGTCATCGGAGCGTCGCGAGGCCGCCTGGCCGTCTCGCCGTCGGAGACCGTCCGGCGAGCGTCGGTTTCGGATTCACCGCTCCCCGCGGAGGCGACCGTTTCGAACCGCACACCGGCGACGCGGCCGGTGTCCGCACCCGAGTCCGAACGCGACTGCGTATCCGACATCGGTCCAGTGCGACCGGGCGACCGGGCGATCGTTCGTGATTCGCTCGTCCGAACGGCCGGCGCACCCGACCGGAGCCAGGCGGCCGATAGAGGGGATCGCCCGTCCTCGGCTGGCGAGTCGGACAGCGACGAGACTGGGGGGTGGCCCGTCTCCGACTCGTCCGCCGGAGCGGGGAGAAACGATCCGTCGGAAGCGTCAGCTTGTGATTCGGACGGTCTCGCGGCAGCTCGCGGTCGCGGGTGGACGCGAAACGTGAACTCGGCCGCCGCGTACCGGTTCCGGATCCGGAGGGCGAACCGATCGGCCAGGCGAGCGGGATCGATCGTTCCGATCGACCTGTGTCGACGATCCGGACCGTCGATCCGCAGTCGGTCCACCGCTCCGGCGGTCGTCACCGTGTCGGTGCTCCCTCCTCCCGGTACGCTGTGCCCGTCTCCATTGTCGTCGTCGCTGTTCGTCTCCGTCGCCACGCCGGACCAGGCGGTGCTTACGCTGATCTCGCGGAGTGCCGACGCTGCCGTCGAACCCGTCCACTCGCTCGTCACGATCGGAGCCCCCGTTGGATACCGACGGCAACCCCTACTCTCCCCGGTCGACCGTCGATCGTTTCTGCGACCATCACGTTGTTCGGTTTATAATTCACGGAAACTTAATTGTTTTCAGACACTATCGTCCCGATCCGATGTTCGTTAGTTCTGTGACGGATTAGCGACGGAATCTCGCGGTGTCGCGTCGACGTCTGACTCCCGAGACGAAGCCGATCGATCGGGATCGGGAGCGGTCGAATCGGCGTCCTGCTCGGCCGCCGTCCGGCCCTCTGAACTGGCCGCCTGTGCAGTTCCGTCGTTCGACCACTGAAGGGGATATATATCGCCGCTTTTCGTGAAAAGCGTCGGCGTCTCCTCGCCGCGTTTGAGACTGTACCCCAGCGGTAGATCGATCGAATCGTCGTTCGGTTCGAGCGAGAACGACTCGGGAATCTCGAAGGTACAGACCGCACCTGGCCGCAGCGTGAGGTCGACGCCGAGTCGGTAGAGGTCGAACTCGGTATCTCGGATCCGGGACTCCGAGAGGTCGACCGACGTTGCCGCTCGGTTTTTGATGCTCAGTTCCCGGGTCGGACGCGATTCGGGCGCGCTGACTGTGACGATCGCGATATCGGTTCGGTGCGTCGTCGTAGCCTCGTATCGATTGTACACGAGTACCGTGGCGCCGATCCAGAGCAGGATCGATCCGAGGACCGTCGCCGAGACGCGAAAGTAGCCGAAGTACCAGAGACCGACGTACCGGAGAGCGAGACCGCCGAGGACGGCGATCAGGAAGCCGACGATGACCGACAGGGTTCGACTCTCGAGCCCTTTCGTGTGAACGTATCCGGTCTTGACGGACGAAAGAGACGAGTCCGCGCCGAAACGCCGTCGATCCTGCAGGAGTAGCAGACCGGACGAGAGCGGCCAACTGACCAGAAATCCGAGGACGACGGCGGAGGGATGAACGCGACCGAGCAGCGCTGCGCCGCCGAGGGCAGCCATCACGACGATGGCACAGAGACAGCCGACGAGCATCGACTGGGCCCACGTCGAGTACTGCTCCCAGCGCTCGTGGATCGGATCGCGGTAGGTGCGATAGCACAGATAGCACGCACCGACGAGCACACCCGTGGCGAACGACGCGAGGAACACCACCGCCGCCGGCGAAAGGGTTCGCGACAGAAGCGGGAGGGAAACGGACGGGACACCGACGTTAGGCGCAACCACTCTGAAGAGGGCAGTCACCACGAGTGCGAACGGCACCGCGCCGACCAGTACGAGGAGGACCGGAACGAGACGTTTTCGGGTGTCTTCGCCGAAAACCGTCGGTAGTCGATTCGTGACACTCATCGCTCTCTCGTGCTCCGTTCGTGTTTCCGGATAGCCTTCGGCTCGCGATCGCCTACCGTCGCCGTCGAGACCGCCCTCGAGCGTCTCTCGGACGAAATGGCGTCACAGCCACGGTCGTGACAGAAATCCCACCCAGCACAATCGTACATATGAGTCAGTTGTTATCTCAAGTTGCGTTTAGGATTATAAAGACTCTGATCGAGACTCACGATAAATTAATGCCGGATTCCGTTAATATGTGATCGCGCGGCCGCGTACGATGACGTCGAGTGGTATGTTTGGCGAACCGAAGCGTCACAGCCGTCGAACGGAGACGTCAAACGGCGCGATACTGCCAGCGGCGGCGAGCAGACGAAAGCGGTACGTGCACACCCGCGCTACCGATCGCGGTCGATCGGCGAAGGCGTTCTCCGTCCGCGCACGATTCCGACAGCGACTAAACCTTGTTTGGACTTGAGAAACGTAGCTTGTATTAGGGTGGACGGTATGGTATAGACCGTGAGGTCGCATATGTGCACTGTTCGCGACGGAGGGACACGATGAGTTCCGGAACGGACGAGGACAGCAGTCACTGTTCGACGCCGGACAGCGACGGGGAAGTTGCGTCGGAGATCGCGATCATCTCCTTCGAACGCAAACTGGACACTGCCGAGAAGATCAAAGCCGAGATCGGTGACCGCTACGACGCGGTCGACATCATCGAGTACCACGGCGACGTCTTCGAGGAGCACTGGGGCGAGTACGACTGCTTCGTCGGCCTGATGGCCTCCGGGATCGCGATGCGGAAGACGGCCCACCTGCTCGACGACAAGTGGGACGACCCCGCGATCTGTGTCGTCGACGAGGAACTGACCTGGGCCATCCCGATCACCGGCGGCCACCACGGCGCCAATCAGGTCGCCCAGGACTTAGCGACGATGGGCGCCGTCCCGGCGATGACCACCGCCTCGGAGGCCGCGGGCAAGCAGGGCGTCGAATCGAAGGCGAAGGCGATGGACGCCCACGTCGTCAACGGCGACTCGACGGTCAAGACGAATCTGGCCGTCCTCGACGAGAACCTCGGGCCCGTCGCGCGACTCGACGGCCCTCGGGCCGTGCTGGTCAGCGACGACGTGACGGTTCTCAAGCGCAACAAAGACGACGGCGTCGTCATCGGCACCGGCAGCGTCTCCGGCGCGGACAAGGAGGCGTTCCTCGCCGCCTGGCGGAAAGCGCTCGACCAAACGGAGTACGACGTCGACGACGTCGAGTTCGTCGGCACCGCGACGCGGAAGGAAGACGAGGACGGACTACTCGAAGCCGCGCAGGAACTCGACCTCGGCGTCGTCGCTTTCGACAAGGAGACGCTGCTCGATCACGAGGGGCCGACGCCCTCGAAATCCAAGGAACTGATCGGGTGGCCAGGCGTCTCCGAAGCCTCGGCCATCGCGGGCGGGCGCGAACGGGAACTGGTCCTCGAGAAGATCAGCTACGAGGACGAGGTCACGGTGGCGATCGGCAAATGAGCGGGCGCGAGAGCGACGCCGCGGCCACGGACGCTGCGGATGCGACGACTGACGGCACGCCCGACGATCACGGGACCCTCTACGTCGTCGGCATCGGACCCGGGCTGCCGGATCACATGACCACGAAGGCCAAGCGGGTCATCGAATCCGCCGACGTCGTTATCGCCTCGAGCCTCTACCAGGCGTTCCTGCGCGACGACGGGACGATTCCGCAGGAGGAGCGAACGGACGAGGACGGGATCGCCACCCGCGAGGACGGCACCGAACAGGAGATCGTCCGCTCGACGATGGGGCGACAGATCGAACTCGCCCGCGCGGCGTTCGACTACGTCCGCGAGGGAAAGACGGTTGCCCACATCTCCGGCGGCGACCCCTCCGTGTACGGCAAATCGGACCTCATCTTCAAGATGGCCGAGGAGGAGGACGCGACGGACGTCCCCATCGAGATCGTTCCCGGCCTCACCGCCGCGCTGGGCGGCGCGGCCAACGTCGGCGCGCCGCTTTGCAACGACTTCTGTACCGTCTCGCTGTCGGACAAGTGGCGCGGCTGGGACGAGATCGAGGAGAAGCTTCGCGCGGCCGCGATCAGTGACTTCGTGATCGTCCTCTACAACTGCTGGCGCAACTACGAGAAGGCCGTCGAGATCGTCCGCGAGGAGCGGACCGACGACGCCCTCGTGGCGATCGTCAACGACGCCGGCCGCGAGGACGCCGGCCGGAACGGCGAGAGCCAGCACATTACAACCCTCGGCGAGGCCGCCGACCACGACGACAAGGTCTCCGGGATGGGCACCTCGCTGATCATCGGCAACCACGAAACCGAGACCTGGCGCAACGACGACCGAACGTATCTGGTCACCCCGCGCGGCGGGCGTGACGTCGACGACTTCTGATCCAGACACACGATTCAGCCATGAGTACGGACACTAACCCCGACGCTGACGACGAATCGACTTCGAAGTGCGGCGCACCGACGAGCGACGCCGATACCGAGGCCTCGAGTTCGGGCTCCAAGTGCGGCGGCTCCTCGAGCAACGCCGACGACTCCAGCGGGTCGAAGTGCGGCGCCTCCTCGAGTTCGTCTTCCTCTTCGAGTTCGAAGTGCGGCGCCTCGAGTTCGAGTGACGACGACTCGGGCAGCAACGAGAAAGAGGTCGGCGCGACGATCGAGGACTTCGACGCCGAGCCCGGCCAGCTGATCGCCGTCGGCCTCGGCCCCGGCCACCCCGAAGGGATGACCGAGCGCGCGAAGGACGCGCTGCTCGAGGCCGACCACATCGTCGGCTACACGACCTACATCGAACTCATCCCGGACGAGATCACCGAGCAGGCCGACGACATCTACGACACGCCGATGTGCGGCGAAGTCTCCCGGACCGAGGAGTCGATCGACCGCGCGCTGGCGGGCAACGACGTCGCCATCGTCGGCAGCGGCGATCCCAACGTCTACGCGCTGGCCGGCCTGGCGCTCGAGATCCTCGAGTCGAAGGGCGCGACGGCCACCATGGTCGACTTCGAGGTCGTGCCCGGCGTCCCGGCGGCCCAGTCCTGCGCCGCGCGCCTGGGTGCCCCCCTCGTGAACGACACCGTCTCGATCTCGCTGTCGGACCACCTGGTGCCGATGCCCGAGATCGAGTCGCGGCTGCACTCCGTGGCGAAGGAGAACTTCACGATCACGATCTACAACCCCTGGAGCCGCAAGCGCCGCGAGAACTTCGAGAAGGCCTGCGAGATCCTCCTGACCCACCGCGACCCCGACACGCCGGTCGGCATCGTCCACGGCGCGGGCCGCGAGGACGAACAGGTGCTGATCACCGACCTCGCCGAACTCGAGGAACTCGGCGAGAGCGAGATCATCGACATGACGACGACGATCGTCGTCGGCACCGAGGACACCTACGTCTGGGACGACCGGATGGTCACGCCGCGGGGCTACGAGACGAAGTACGACTACTGAGCGCTGCACAGCGGTTTCCCAACTACAATGCCACGATACGAAGTCACCATCGAGAAAGACGCCTGCGACGGCATCTTCGCCTGTCTGACCCGGGACCCGCGGTTCGTCGAGGGCGCGGACGGCCTGGCGACCGTCGATCCCGACGCGGACCCGGTCTACGACTGTGAGGGAGAAGTCACCGACAACGCGGAGCGAGTCGTCGCGACGTTCGACGACGACCGCATCGACGAGGCTCGCCAGGCCGCCGCGGCCTGCCCGACGGACGCCATCGTCGTCCGGGAGGTGGGCGAATGAGCGACGCCGAGAGCGAGACCGGCGACGAGCCGGTCGCGATCGAGGTCCCGTCGGATCCGCTCGCGGGCCACCCCGCGACGGCGTACTTCTGGGGCCACGTTGCCGGTAGCGGCGAGGTTTCGGATGGCGCGGTTCGGAACGAAGTGAGAACCGCGGACGGCGCACGGCGCAGCCGTGCGCACATCGAGGTTGTGACCAACGACGAGGAGTCCGCCCGGGTGCTCGCCGCGGTCGTGGGCGGCGACCTCGAACACGACACGATCAGTCGCGACTACGCGCACGACACGTCCATCACGCGCACTGAAGACGAGTACACGCTGTCTGTCGACGGCGACGAATCCGGACTCCTCGGCCGCAGCGGCGCGCTCGGCCTCCCCGTCGACGGCCGCGGCAACTACCGCTTCGGCGCGTTCTCGGAATACGACCGGGAACTGCTCCGCGGGCTGCTCGAGGGCTGTGGCACGATCTGCTTCAAGTCCTCCAGTGGCACCGTGGGCATCTCCTTCGTCCACGACGATCGCGAACTGCTCGAACTCGTACAGGAGCTGATCGACGGCTGTCCGGTCGGGGCCCCGTACGACGACCTCTCCGAAACGTCATCGGGCGGCTACTGGTTTGGCGTCGACGACGACGCCGCGCCCGCGTTCGGCACCTGGCTCTACGAGAACTGCGAGGCAACCGGGCTGTTCGCGCCCAGTCGCCGCCGCAAGCTCGAGAAGAGCCTTGAGCAGGCGGAGGCGTACGACGAGTAAGCGACCGACACACGAGTCACGAATCCCACTCACGATGAGCACACCCGACGAACCCGCGTCCGGCTCCGCCGCGTTCGACGACGAGGCCGTCCTGCTGGTCGGCCACGGCTCCCGGCGCGAGAAGTCCAACGAACAGGTCCGCGACCTGGCCGCCGGCCTCGAGTCCCGTCTGGGAATCCCGGTCGACGCCGCGTTCCTCGAACTCGCGGAGCCGGCGATCGACGACGCCGTCGCAAGTCTGGCGCCCGTCGCCGACCGGGTGACGGTCGTCCACTGCTCGCTGTTCGCGGCGAGCCACGTCAAGAACGACGTGCCGCTGGCGATCGACCAGGCCCGCGCCGAGCACGACCTCGAGATCGACAACGGCGCGCACCTGGGAATCCACCCCGCGATCCTGGACTTGCTGGACGACCGCGCCGCCGCGGTCGCGTCGGAGCTGGGCGTCGACCGCGAGGCAGACGACGTCGCGGTCGTCCTCTGTGGCCGCGGGTCGAGCGATCCGGACGCCAACGGCGACGTCCACAAGCTCGCCAGGCTGCTCTACGAGGGCCGGGCGTTCGACCGCGTCGAAGCGACCTTCATCGGCGTCACGGAGCCGACGCTCGAGGACACCCTCCACGGGCTCTCGAAGCACCGGCCTGACGCGGTCGTCGTCCTCCCCTACATGCTGGGAGACGGCGTCCTCACCCAGCGGGTCCGCGACCGGACGGCGGAGTTCGACGAGGAGTACCCCTACGTCGACGCGCTGGCCGGGGATCCGCTCGGGACCGACTCGCGGCTGCTGGACGTCTTCGCCGACCGCTGGCAGGAGGCCAGGTCCGGAAGCGTCGAGATGTCCTGTGACACGTGCAAGTACAAGGTCGATCTCGAGGGCTACGAGGAGGACGTCGGCGGCGCTCGCGCGATGTTACGGGCGCTGGCCCATCAGGAGGCCCACGCCGACCGCGAGGACGTCGACGACGAACCCCACAGCCACGACGCGCCGGAGAAACACGTCGCGGTCTGTACCAACCGGACCTGCGCCGAGATGGGGTCGCCGGCGGTGCTCGAGCGACTCCGACAGGAAGCCCGCGACTCCGAGCACTGCGACGCCCGCATCACCCGCTCGTCGTGTCTCGGCCGCTGCGGCGACGGGCCGATGGTCGCCGTCTACCCGGACGGGGTCTGGTACGGCGACGTCGAAAGCGAGGACGCCGAACGGATCGTCGCCGACCACCTCGATCGGGATCGCATCGTCAGCGACCTCGTCGATCAGACGCTGTAGTACCGAGACGAAAGACACGACACTGCCGATTCGATACGACCATCCACCAACACCCATGAGCTGCTACGAAATCGAAGCACTGCGACTCGGACTGATGAACGTCCTCGGCGTCGGGGACCAGCACGCCCGCGAGCACGCGGAGAAAGAACTCGAAGGGAACCTCGAGGGGCCGATCGAGGGCCTGGCGAACGCCGAGAGCGTAGCGGAAATCGAGCGCCACCTCGACGCCGCCCTCGTCGATCTGGAAGAGGAAGTCGCCGCGATGGCCGCCGACGACCCCGAGTACGACTACACGCGGGGTCGGCTGCTGGCCGTCCGCGACGCCGAGCGCGCCGTCCAGCGGCTGCAAACGCAGGGCGAAAGCATCGTCGACGGCCTCGGGGACGCCCACGACACCCTTCACGAGACCTTCCCGGTCGAGGAGTAAGCGACGATGGCCGACACCGAGAGCCAGACCGACCGCGAGACCGCGACCGACGGCTCGGCCGAGTTCCGCCGAGCGCCCCTCGGCGAGATCGAACCCGCCCGCAGCCGGCACATGTGGACCAGGTCCGCCGTGCACGCGACCGCGACCGACGGCCTGGTCGTCGCGGGGCAGTGGGACGGGACCGTGACCGCCTACGACGTCGACGTACTCAACGGGGACGCGCCCGAGTCCGACTCCGATCCGGACCCGCGATGGACGGTCGACCATCCGGACCACGCGGTCGGTATCGCGTCGCTCGGAGCTGGCACAGGCGAGGGCGACGGATCGATCGTCGTCGCCGGCCGCGGTGACCGCGGAACGATCACGGCCTACGACGCCGTGACGGGCGACCGGCGCTGGCGCTACGATACCGCCGACGACGTCGGCGACCCCGTCAAGGACACCGTCTTCTACCTGCCCTACGTCGTCGCCCTCGAGACCAGCGTAGACGCCGATGGAACGGATCGGCTCTACGCCGCCGCGCGACGCTACGAGCGCGACGGCGAGACCCGACGCTGGGACAGCACCGTGTATTCGTTCGACCCCGACGGGGAGGTTCGGTGGCGCTACGAAACCGACGCTTCCCCGATCGCGCTCGACCTCGCCGCCGACGGCGAGCGCCTGGCGGTCGGCTACAACCGCTGTCTGGGCGACCACGACGTCAGCCTGGTCGTCCTCGATACCGACACGGGAGAGCTGACGTGGACCTGGGACCCCGGGACCGAGGGCGACCGCCGGGTCGGCGACGTCTCGTTCGACGGGGAGACGATCGCCGTCGCGAGCCACGGCGACAAGCGCGGCTACCTCCTGGGATCGGGCGGCGCCGAGCGCTGGCGTGTCGACCTCGCCGTGGAGACCGAGATCGACGGCGAGCGGTTGTACGCGTATCCGAACCACGTCCACGCGGGCGACGGCCGCGTGGCGTTCGTGACCGGCAACACCTACGCGGTCGAGAGCCGCGAGACCGAGAGTCGCCATCCGAACGAACACCGGATCGCCGCGTTCGACGCTGACGGCGAACCCCTGTGGGACGACCCGGTCCGCGGCTTCGTCCACGGCCTGGCCGCCGACGGCGAGCGGCTCGTGGCCCCCTGCGCCCAGAACTTCCGGGTGCGCGACCCCGAGACCCACGCCGTCCGCTGGTTCGACCTCGGTTCCGGGGCGGGCGGCGTCGAGCGCGTCGACGGCATCGCGACGGCGGCGAGCCTGGCCGGCGACGTCGTCACCGCCGTCGAGGAACCAGTTCGGTATCACGACGACGACGAAACCCGCGGCGAGTACGCGCTCCGAGTCGGCACCCTCGCGGAGACCTCATCGGCAGCACCGATCGAACGTCGCTGACCGGGTTTCGCACGGTATTCCGATTTTCTCGCTATCGTGTTCGATAGTCGCACACGCAAGGGCAACCACCACAACGCTCACTCCCGTCTTTTCGTTCCGTACAATGACAGCGGATCTCGAACCTGACGGCGAGGATCGTTCGGATCCCGAGAGGGACGAGCGCTCCGCGGGCCGTTCACGAGCGGACGAGCAGACTGGTCCCCCGCAGCGGGTGCTGACCGACGGCGGCCAGGCGGAGATGGAAGAAGAAGCCGAAGAGACGGACGCCGACGAGGAAGCCGAACCGGACGAGGACGACGCGGAGGCCGAGGAGGCGGGAGACGAAGAGAGCGAGGAACCGGCGGACGAAGACGTAACGGACGAGGAATCCGCCGACGAAGACGAAACGGAGACCGAGAGCGAATCCGAGGACGAGACGGACGAGGAGGAAGGTGAAGCACCGGAAGAGGAGACGGAAGAAGAGGAAGGGGAAGAGGACGTAGAAGGTGAAGCTCCGGAAGAGGAAGAGGAATACCACGTCGAAGGCGCCGACGACGTCTACCAGAGCGACGAGACGTCGGGCGTCCTCCACCTCGACCTCGACGGGCTGTTCCTCGATCTGCTCGGACTCGAGGTCAACCTCGATCCGGTCACGCTGGACGTCTCGGCGCGACCCGGCGAGAACAACCTGCTCGGAAACCTGCTGTCCGCGGTCTCGGGACTGCTGGACGGCCCGGGTGCCATGGTCGATAAGGCGAAGTCGATGCTCGGCAAGCCGATCGAGTTCGTCAAGAACCTGCTGAACAAGCCCGTCGAGCGGCTCACCGGGCTCTTCGGCGGGGGCGAGGAAGCACCCGACGAGGAGGGTGAAGAGACCGAGGCCGAAGACGAGTCGCCTGGCCGGATCGCCTCGGCGGTAAGCCGGCTGAAGGCGGGCGTCTCATCGGCGGTGAGCGGGCTGAAGCAGCGCCTGGCCGGGCTCGTACCTAGCTTCCCGACCGAGGAGATCGTGTCGGCGATCGTGAGCGCGATCCTCGAACAGCTGCTCGAGCAACTCGAACCGGACCGCGACGAAGAGGCCGGCGGACAGCCGGAACCGTCACAGGCGGAGGCATCATCATGAGCGACGAATCGACAAGCGACGACTCGGAGTCACTGTCCCAGCGCATCGACGCGGAAAAGATTACCGACAACGTCGACGTCGAGAACCTGGTCGAGGGCACTCAGTGGGAAGACGAGATCGACGAGGACAAGCCCCTCGGCGAGGCCTTGGGCGGTCAGATCGGCGCGATCCTCGGGCGAGCGATCGGCGAGTCCCTCGGCCGGACGATCGGGAACATGGTCGTCGACGAACTGCTCAGTCCCGACGAGGAAGAAGCGGAAGAGGAGGACGCCGAAGAAGCTGAGGAATCCGAAGGAGAAGAAGAGACCGAAGCCGAGGACGAGGAGACAGCCGACGGAGACGAATCGGAGAGCGACGGCGAAGGGGACGAATCGGAAGCCGAGGACGGCGGTGAAGGCGACGGCGAAAACGGAGACGAAGCCGAAGACGGATCGGACGCGGACGACGCCGAGGAACAGGAGCAAGACCAAGAAGCGGAAGCCGAAGCGGAGGAGTAAGACCGTGACCGTGATCGAAACGAGGGGGAACTTCCCCGACCGTGGAGCCGCACGAGGTGATCGCCGTGAGTGACGGAGCCGGCCTGAAGAGCATGGTCGCCAAGGAAGTCAGTAACCAGGTCGACGTCGCGGATATGCTCAGCGACGGGAGTCTCGAGGACAGCATCGACGGCGGCGAGATCGGCGCCGCGGTCGGTCGCCGGTTCGGCGAGCAGTTCGGCCGCGAACTCGGCGCGTCGATCGGCCGCGAGGTCCACGAGACGATCGCGGACGGCGTCGAGGAAGGGAAGGAACTCGGCGAGATTCGGACCGACCTGGCGACGGCGATTCAGAACGCCATGCGCGAATCGGTCTCGGATATCGAGGGACGCGACTCGCTCGAATCGCTGGCCGAGGGCGTGAGCGAAGGCGGCGGCGTCGAGGGGCTCGTAGACGGTATCGGAAGCGCCATCAGCGGCGAGAGCGACGAAGCGGCCGACGCCGACGAAGCAGACGAGGACGAGACCGAAAGCGACGCGGAAGCGGCCGCCGACGAGACGGACGAATCCGAGAGCAAGGCGGCCAGCGCTCGAGACGCGGTCGAGTCGGCCGCCGAGTCGGCCGGCGAGGCCGCCGAATCGGCCGGGGAGGCCACCGGACTCGGCGACGTGCTCGGAAGCGACGAGGGCGAGAGCGACGCCGAGTCCGTGCCGGAAGCCGAAAGCGATGAGGAAACGACGACCGAGGACGAATCCGAAAGCGAGGTCGAAGCCGACGAAACGGAAGCCGAGGAAGAGCCGACGGACGAGGCGGAAGCCGAGAGCGGGGACGAAGCCGAAGCCGCGACCGAAGAGAGCGACGAGAGCGACGAACCCGAGCCGTCGATGGACGATCTCGAGGATCTCAGGCGGGACACGCTCGAGGACTTCCTCGGGATCATGTCCTACAGCGATCTGCAGTCGATCGCCAAGGACGTCGGCGTGAAGGCCAACCTCAGCCGCGAGGAGATGACCGCGGAGATCATCGAGACGGTGACGGACGACGAGTCGGATTCGGAGTCCGACTCGGAAGCGGAAGCAGAGGCCGAGTGATCGACCGAACGGCTCGCCGGTTCCCGATTCCGAACCGGCCGGCCAGGCGGCCGTGAGCGAACCGCGGCGAGCGATACCGGAGCCAAACCCATGACCGAGACCGATCACGACCAACTACGCGACCGCGTACGCGAGGTACTGAACGCGGCCGATACGTCCAGCGGATCGCTTATCGGGGGCGATTCGGACGGCGAGGAAATCGAGGAACGCGGAGACGAATCGGCCGAGACCGACCTGCTCGAGACCGCCAGACGAGCCAGCGACATCCTCGAGTCGTCCGACCCGGACGAGTTGCTCGACGCGGTCGGCTTGGATACGCTTGCGGACGGGACCGAACCGGACTCGATTCCGGAGGCCATCACCAAGGGTGAGCAGGAGAACGTCGAGGACCTCCGTCGGCTGTTGAACCTCGCGAACCTGGCCGACCAGGCCGACGACGACGGCCTCGGTGACGCCGTCGGCGAGCTCCGGGAGGCGATTAGCGAACATCGGGCGAGCGCCGACGAGTCGGCCGCGGAGGTGTCCGGTGATGGGACCGAAGGGGAAGACGACGGAGGATCGGCCGGCGAGCCCGATCAGGCGACCGACGACGACGGTGACGCGAGCGGCGACCTTCAGGACCGGCTCCGGTCGGCGATGAGTTCCTCGTTCACAGACTTCGGCGACGAAGTCCAGCAGTTGCGGGATCGACTCGAGGAGGCGAGCGGCGGCGCCATCGGCGACGACGAAGCGGACGAGAGCGAGGCGGACGAAGCGGAGGAGACGGCGGCCGACGCCGAGGCCGAGACGGAGGACGAAGCGGACGAGGAGGAAGACGAAGGCCTGCTGGGATCGGGACTCGGCTCGGGTCGGGACCGCGGGACATCCACCGGCGGCGCGTCCCGTCATTCGACGATGGCGCCGCCGCCGTCCAAACGGGCGGACATGCGCAGCCCGGCACGGTTCTCGACGATGCCCGACAAGCACCGCGACTGAACGGGATGCAAGCCGTCGCGGTCGCCCGCACTCGGTCGCGGCCGATTCGGTGAGCCAGTGGCGACCGGTGACGTTCGCGGATCGAGGCGGGCCGACGCGCGCTGCAATCACAGCTCCGCGCTCGTAGACGGCCGGGTATGGCGAGACGCATCGGCGAAACTTGGGTACGCCACTGGCTGGGCGACCATCAGGGATCACGTGCCACGCCGATGAGGACATCGCATTCAATTCGCAGTTTCAGGGGTGGTCGGAGTAAATTCTCAGTCCGCTCCGTTGCGAACCACGAATCCGATCTCTACGTAGAGAGACCGCTGTATCTGAGAGCAGCGTATCACGACCGCTCGAGTCGGTCACGCTACGAGAATCACAGATGATCCTTCGGGTCCCTTTTCGACGACGCAAAAGACGACAGTTGTGGCCCGGATCGGCCCCCAGACGGGGGAGATTGCGCCCGCGATCCGGCGACAGCAGCGACCCGAGCGAGCAAACGCGGGCCGCGAGCATTTACCGAGCAGTCCGGTACCCGGCGATGGATGGTACGAACTGACGCCGACAGGAATCGCTGGCTGATCGCGCTCTCAGCAGTGGCGATCCACCTGTCGATCGGTTCGATTTACGCGTATAGCGTGTATCAGAACCCGTTGCGCGACGAGTTGGGGTGGGCGATCTCGGACGTGTCGCTCGCGTTTACCGTCGCCATCGTCTTCCTCGCGTTGTCAGCGGCGTTTCTCGGCGGCTTCGTCGAGCGACACGGCCCGCGGATATCGGGGCTGCTCGCCGCGGCGACCTTCGGTCTCGGCATCGTCGGCGCGGGGGTCAGCGTCCAACTCGGGAGTTACGTCGGGTTCCTGCTGACCTTCGGCGTGATCAGCGGGATCGGGATCGGGCTGGGATACATCTCCCCGATTTCGACGCTGGTTCAGTGGTTCCCCGACCGGCGGGGGATGGCTACCGGGCTCGCGGTAATGGGTTTTGGTGCCGGCGCGCTCGTAACCGGCCCCATCGCGAACGCCATCATCGAGGCCGCGAGCATCCCGGTCACCTTCTACGCGCTCGGGGTCGCCTACTTCGCCCTGATGGCCGCGGGCGCGAGCTATCTGCAGAAGCCGCCGGCCGACTGGGTCCCAGAGGGTGTCGACGAGAGCGAAATCGACACCGACGCAGAGAAGGGCGTCTCCGTCAACACCGACCTCGAAGAACTGACCGCAAGCGAGGCGCTGCGGACGCCGCGGTACTACCTCGTGTGGCTGGTCATGTTCATCAACATCTCGGCCGGGATCATGCTGCTGTCCGTCGCCTCGCCGATGACACAGGTCATCGCCGAGGTCGACGCGGCGACCGCGGCGTCGGTCGTCGGTCTCATCGGCATCTTCAACGGCGGCGGTCGCATCTTCTGGGCGACCGTCTCCGACTACATCGGGCGGACGACCACGTACGGGACGTTCTTCGGCCTCCAGATCGCCGCCTTCCTGCTGATGCCCCAGATCACCCACCTCTGGCTGTTCGCGGGGCTGCTGTTCCTCATCATCAGCGTTTACGGCGGCGGGTTCGCCTGCTTACCGGCGTATCTGGGCGACCTATTCGGCACGAGGGAACTCAGCGCGATCCACGGCTACACCCTGACGGCCTGGGGCGCCGCCGGCGTCGCGGGACCGATGCTCATCTCTGAGATCGTCGAACGGACCGGCAGCTACGTCATGTCGTTCTACGTCATCACCGGTGCGTTAACCGTCGGGCTGTTCGCCGTGGGCCTGCTGTACTACCGGATCGAGGACGTCCGGGAGTCCACCCACCGGGCCGAGCCGGAGGCGGTCTGATCGGTTCGGTTTCGCGGATCCGGACTCGTCCTCAACCTCGCAGCGTCCCGTCCCTACCCCTTCCCTTGCGCCGTGACGGACGAAAGCCTATCCGTGACGGCGGGGAACGGTGACTCATGTTCGGCGATCGAACGCCGTCGGAAGCGACAGCGCAACCGGACCGCGGCCGACGCGGGCGACCGTTCCCCCTCGCGCTCGCCGCGCTTCTTACCGCAGTCGCCCTGCTGGCCCTCCGCGTTCGTCGCAGGGACGAGTCGACGCTGGACCCGCCCTTCTGATCGTCCGCCGAGTAGCGACGCGAACTCGCCGCAGACATTTGTTATATTAGTGATGTTATTCGAATCGGCCGCTCCCATTACAAGCCGTGCTTTTTCGGACGATGACATACCACCAGTGTCTGATGGACAAACGGAGCGAGTCGACCGACGGAGAGCTGGTCGTCCGCGTCGCCGGCGGATCGCGGCGCAGACGACGGAAGCAGCGCGCGCTCGACGAGATTCGCTCGGTGGCCGAGGACGTCCGCGTCGTCGAGACCGGTCCGACCGGAATCCGGAGCCACGAACCGCTCATCCTTTTGACTCGCGACGGCCGGACGGCGTTCTATCCGGCACCCGTCACGGGACGGGTTCAGTCGCTGGTCGAGACCCTAGAGCGCGGCGATCTTCCGACCGACAACGCCGTTGCAGTCGTCGAACACGACACCGACCCGACGTCGCTCCCGACGCCGGACGACGGCCCGCTCTCGGTGGGCCGACGCCGCGTCCTCGGTCGCTGCGGCTGGATCGAGCCCGCATCGATCCCCGACGACTCGGCGGCCGAGCTGGCGAGCGACCGTCCCGACGAGGCCCGGTCGCGCGTCCGAGAGATTGGCCTGCTGGGTCGCGGGCGAGGCGACTGGAGCACCGACGACCCGGTCGGAGACGAATGGGAACTCGCTCGCCAGGCGGCCGCGGCGGGCGACGCCGAGTCCGATACCGACGTCGACGCCGCTGCCGACGATCCGATCGTCGTCGTCAACGCGAACGAGAGCGACGACCGCAACGAGACCGACCGGACGCTTCTGGAGGGCGCGCCAGGCGAGGTGCTCGACGGGGCACTCGCGGTCGCCGAACTGGTCGGGGCCGCGGACGTCGTCGTCTACTGCAACGAGGCCGACGATCGGGCTCGCGAGCGCGTCCACGAGGCCGCCCAGGCCCTCTCGGAAACGCTAGCCGACCGGATCGGCCGGGAGGAACGCCCGGAGGTCGTCGTCGGGCCGGACCGGTACATCGCCGGCGAGCCGACGATGGCTCTCGAGGCGATGGAGGGCAACGACCGCCTCGAGGCCCGCCTTCGGCCCCCCTCGCCGGCCGAACACGGGCTCTACGGCCGGCCGACCGTCATCCACACGCCGCGGACGATGGCCCAGGTCCGCCAGGCGATGCTCTCCCCCGAGGCGTTCGACGCCGACGACGCCGATCCCGGGACGCGCCTGGTCACCGCGACCGGCGACGTCGACGCGACGGCGACCGTGGAACTGCCGACCGGCGGGAGCCTCGAGGACGTTCGCGAGGCGGTCGACGTTGAGGGCCAGTTCAAGATGGCCTGCGTCGGCGGGCAGTTTGGCGGGTTCGCGCGGTCGCTCTCGCACTCTCCGTCGGCGCCCGCGCTCGAGGGGGCCGGCCTCGGGACGGAGGGCGTGGTCGAACTGCTGAACGGAGACAATTGCGTCCTCGCGACGGCCGGGCGCAGGGCGAACTTCGCGATGGAGGAGAACTGCGGTCGCTGCGTCACCTGTCGCGAGGGAACTCAGGAACTCACGAACATGCTCCGAGACATCTACGACGGCGAGTACAGGGACGCGACGGTGCGCGAACTGACCCGCGTGATGGGCGAGACGAGCATCTGCCGGTTCGGCCGCACGGCGATCCGGCCGGCCGTCACGGGGATGAGCGAGTTCGAGCGGGAAGTGGCCGCCCACGCCGAGGGGCGCTGTCCCAGCGGCGAGTGCGAAGCCGGTAGCGTCGGAGGGGGACGATGAGCGGCACGGACCCGGCGAGTCACGTCGACGACGCGGAGACCGAGCGGCGGCCGACGTCGGTCGAGCGACTCCCGTCGGTGCCGGACGTGACCGATCCGCGGCCGAGCACGCCCCTGACCGAGCAGTTCGAGACCGGCACCGCCAACGACCCGGACGTGACCTCCGACGGCGACCAGATGACCCACCTCACGGTCGATGGCACGTCCGTCGCGGTGCCGCCGGATTCGACGATCATCGACGCGATCGAGGCGACGGAGCCGGCCGACGAGATCGCCGCGCTCTGTTACTACGACCGAGACACGGACCAGGCCGATCAGATCGGGCCGCGGGGCGAGTGCCGGACCTGTACCGTCCACACCGAGGAGCACGGGCTCGTCCCGGCCTGCTCGTTCCCGGCCGAAGACGGCCTCGCGGTTCGGACCGATCAGGACGACGCCGCGGAGGCCCGCGAGGTGAACCTCGATCTCCAGCTGTCGGATCACAACCTCCGCTGTACGACTTGCGGCCAGAACGGCCGCTGCGAACTGCAGGACACCTCGATCGAGCAGGACGTCGAGGAGCCCCGGTGGGGCGTCTTCGAGGACCGCGACCAGTACGAGCCCCTCGACGACACCTCGCCGGCCATCCAGATCGACCGCAACAAGTGCATCCTCTGTAATCGCTGCGTCGAGGCCTGCAACGACGTGCAGGTCGAGGGCGTCCTCCGCATGGAGGGCAACGGCCAGGACACCCGCATCGCCTTCCAGAACGACGAGGAGACCTTCGACGAGTCCACCTGCGTCTCCTGCGGTCACTGCGCCACTGTCTGCCCGACCGGCGCCTTGGTCGAGCAGGGACTGACCGACATCGCGACGATTCCCCTTCCTGGGTTCACACAGGAGAACTCCATCGGCGAGGTCTTAGAGAGCCCGAAGGCGGAGACGGCCGACCAGACGGAGGCACCGAACCGCGACCTGCCGTACGATACCGAACCCAGCGAGGCCGACGCAATCGAGGAGAAGTCCGGCGTCGCCCGCTTCATGTCGGTGGCGAAGGCCCGCGCCGGAGACGCGGCGCAGCACGCCGGCGACGCCGTCAAGCGGGCCGGCGACCGCGCGCTCGAGGAGTTCGAACACGTCTCCGAGGGGATCGCCAGCGAGGCGATGCCGGCAGGCCGCCTGTTCGACGTCGCGACGACGATCGGCGACGCGCGCCTCTCGCAGGTCACGAAGGCCGAGACGACCTGCAACTACTGCGCGGTCGGCTGTCGCTTCGACCTCTACGGCAAGGACGGCGAAGTGGTGGGCGTCCGGCCCGCCGACCCCGACTCGGCGCCAGCTAACGACTTCTCGACCTGCGTGAAAGGCAAGTTCGGCTACGACTACGTCGACGCCGACGACCGACTCGAGCAGCCGCTGATCCGGAAGGAAGACGCCCCCGACGGGCCTGTCGGTCGCGAGGGGTTCCGCGAGGCTTCGTGGAAGGAAGCCATCGAGCGCGTCTACGAGGGGCTCTCCGAGATCCGCGAGGAACACGGAAGCGATTTCCTCTCGGTTGTCTCCTCCTCGAAGACGACCAACGAGGAGAACTTCTTAAACCAGAAGTTCGCCCGCCAGGTGCTCGGGACGCCCCACGTCGACAACTGCGCGCGGCTCTGTCACTCCTCGACGGTGGCGGGGCTGCAGCAGACGGTCGGCTACGGCGCCATGACCAACCGGATCAACGAGGACATCGGCGAGACGGACTGTTACCTCATCACCGGCTCGAACACGACCGAGTCCCACCCCGTCCTCGCCACGCGTATCAAGCAGAACGTCCGCGACGGCGCGGACCTCATCGTCTTCGATCCGCGCGAGATCGGCATGGCCGAACACGCCGACCAGTACGTCCGGACGACCCCCGGCGAGGACGTGGCGTGGATCAACGGGATGATCCGGTACATCGTCGAGAACGACCTCCACGACGAGGCGTTCATCGAGGAGCGGACCAAGAACTTCGACGACCTAAAGGAGAAGGTCGAACCGTTCACGCCAGAGAAGGTCGAGGAGCTGACGGCCGTCCCCGCCGAGGAACTGAAGAAAGCCGCCGAGACGATCGCCACCGCGGACACCTGCATCTTCGGATGGGCGATGGGTCTGACCCAGCACACCACCGGGACGCGGAACGTGCTGGCCATCGCCGACCTCGCGCTGGTGACGGGTCACCTCGGCAAACCCCGCGCCGGCCTCTCGCCGTTCCGCGGGCAGAACAACGTCCAGGGTGGCGGGGGCGACATGGGACCGGCCCCGCACAACCTCCCCGGCTATCAGGACCTCGGTGACGACGAGGTGCTGGACAAGTTCGAGGACGAGTGGGGCGTCCGTCCGCCGAACGACGTCGGGCTTCGACTTCCCGAGCAGTTCCACGCCATTTCCGACGGGGACCTCCGCGGGATGTTCATCATGGGCGAGAACCCCGTCCTCTCGGAGCCCGACCTCGACAACGCCGAGCAGGCGCTGCGGAAGCTCGACTTCCTCGCCGTCCAGGACATCTTCCTGACCGAGACGGCCGAGTACGCCGACGTCGTCCTCCCGGCCGCCTCCGCCGCCGAGAAGTCGGGGACGTTCACCAACACCGAGCGGCGCATCCAGCGGGTCCGCCCCGTGGTCGACTCGCCAGGCGAAGCGAAAGCGGACCGGAAGATCCTCACCCAGCTCGCAAAGCGCTTCGGCTACGACTGGGACTACGACGGGCCGGCCGACGTGATGGAGGAAATCAACTCTCTCGTGCCCATCTACGGCGGCGTCACCTACGAGCGCTTGGAGGAGGAGACGAAGGGCATCCAGTGGCCCTGCTTCGACGAGGACGATCCCGGGACGCCGTACCTCTACGAGGACGAGTTCAACTTCGAGGACGGAAAGGCCCGGTTCGTCCCTGCCGACTACGCCAACCCGCCGGAGATGCCCGACGAGGAGTACCCGCTGACCCTCTCTTCGGGCCGGGTGCTCTACCACTGGCACACCGGCACGATGACCAGGCGGGTCGGGACGCTGATGAATCACGTCCCGGAGAGCTTCGTCACGATCCACCCCGAGATGGCCGAGGAGTTGGGTATCGACGATCAGGAGTACGTCCGGGTCCAGTCGCGCCAGGGTGAGATCGTCGTGAAGGCGAACGTCGAGGACATGTCCGACCCCGGCGTCATCTACATCCCGATGCACTTCCCGCAGGGGGCGATCAACAAGCTCACCCAGCACGAACTCGATCCAACGTCGTTCATTCCGCAGTACAAGGTGACGAGCGTCCGCATCACGCCGCTGGACGTCGACCCCGAGGAAGCGGCCAACGTGGTCTCGCCGACGCCTGGCCAGCTCGAGGGGCAGCAGGGCGACCCCGAGGAGGTCGGCGGCCGCAGCGCCGACGACTGAGCGCGGATTAACAAAGGAGAGACGAACCGGTATCCTGGACCCAGAAACACCATCTTCTTGCGTTTAAGGTCCGAATTCGAATAACGTACTTCATTTATCAGTGAAGTCTTCAAACGTGTTAGAGATCCGTGGATCAACGCTTCGCGTTTCTCTAGGAACTCAGGAAAGTTGTCTATTCGATAGAGTCTCTTCTCATTCGGGATGCAATGGCGTGCTCTGTAGTCGTCGGTGCGAGTAGCGATCTTCTATCCTGCTGAACAGCAGTAGATATAAGACACTATGGGTCAACAATCAGAACGGAAGCCGCGCTCCAGCCGTCGCAGGGGGCATGCGCCGAAATGCCCCGGGTGGAACCAGCACCCGAGACGTGGCTTCCATCCCACACGGGATTCGAAGCCATGATTGCGTACATTCTACCGGGATATAAACGTCCCGCACGACCGACGAGTCGCCCGCCTCGAGCGTCTTTGCTACCGTCGCTCGATACCGACGCAGCCGGCTCTCCCGCCGCCCGAATCCGAGCCGCGATCCGCGAACGGGGGTCGCGATGAGCGGTGACCGCCAGGCGGATGTCGACGCCAACGCTGACGCCGCCGCCGACACCGACGCCGGGGACGATGAGAGACGAACGCGACCCGACTGTCCGAACTGCGGACAGCCGGTGGGGATCGTGACGGTCATCGGACCGACCGACGCTATCGCGGCGCCCTGTGGCTGTCGCGTGCCGGCCGACGCGCTTGCGGTGCCGCGACTCGAGTAAGGCGACCGCGAGCGTCGAATCGGTATTCCGCTCTCTTACTCGGTGAAGCCGAAATCAGTCAGTCTCCTCGAGCCACGCCTGCATCCGCGCGACCAGCGCCTCGGCGAGGGCTTCGCCGAGCCGTTCCGGCGCGTCGGAGAGGTCCCAGACGTAGTCGCCGCCCCGGGAGATCGTCTCCCACTCGAGGTAGTTGCGGCGGTCCAGTTCGAGCAAGAGATCCTCGAAGATGGCGTCGTTAAGACGGAGGCCGATCGCGTCCTCGATCGACGCGGTCAGCTGCGACGTCGTCGCGACAGTGCGCTCCTCGGCGGCAGCGGCGATCGAAGCCGTCGGTGTCGGCGTCGACGGTGTCGGCGGCCGTTCGGTCATTGTCGCCCGCCGGTTGTGACCCGGTCGTATTAATCCCCGTGGTAGTCATCGGAGCCCGACCGTGCGAATCGATTGAGAATCCCACACGCTCGTGGGACGCGTGCTCCGTCGCTCGATCGGAGGCGTCGATCCCTCCAGAATTCAGGATCGGTTACGATCGCCCCGCGGTTTACGTTCTTCCGCCAGTTCCCACTTCCCTCCTACGTCGTCCCCTCTCCATTACCGACAGGAATCGTGAAGAAGAACGTTGTTCCTTCGCCTGGCTCGGACTCGACCCAGATTCGGCCATCGTGAGTCATCACGATGCGTTCGCAGATGGCGAGCCCGATACCGGTTCCCTCGCGCTCGTCGGGAGCGTGGAGGCGGTTGAATACCTCGAATATTTCGTCCGTCTTCTCCGAGTCGATCCCGATTCCGTCGTCGCGAACCGAAAACAGCCACTCGCCGTCCCGTCGCTCGGCGGAGACGTGGATGGTCGGCGGGCCATCGCCCGCATACGTGATGGCGTTGTCAAGGAGGTTCTGGAAGAGCTGGATAAGCTGGCGTTCATCGCCGCTCACGGAGGGCAGTTCGTCCGACGTGATAGTGGCATCATGTTCGTCGATTGCCATCTGGAGGTTCTCCATCGCCTGGTCGAGGACTGTCTCGCAGTCAACCGGCTCAAAATCCTCTCCATCGGTGTTTACCCGCGAATATTCGAGCAATGCATTGACCATCTCCCGCATCCGGTCTGCGCCGTCGACGGCGAACTCGATGAACTCCATTGCGTCAGCATCGAGGTCGTCTCCGTAGCGATTTTCGAGTAGCTGGAGATAGCTAGAAACCATCCGTAACGGCTCTTGCAGGTCGTGGGAGGCGGCGTGGGCAAATCGCTTGAGTTCCGCGTTCGAGCGTTTCAGTTTGGCGTTGGCTTGTTCGAGTTCCCGCTCGTATCGTTTGCGCTCTGTGATGTCGCTTGCCATACCAACCCACTCGACGATCTCGCCGTCTTCGTCCAGCATCGGCACCGCACGCGAGAACGTCCAGCCCAGGCTCCCATCGACTTGCTCTACCTGGTGTTCCAGTTCGAAGATGCTCTTGGTTCGGATCGCTTCGTCGATGGCCTCCTTGACGCGCTCCTGGTCGTCCGGATGGATGTATTTCTCGAGCCAATCGCTGGTCGATTCGCGCGTATCGGCGATGAACTCCTTGCCTTCGAGGTGGTGCATTTCGCTCCAATCGGGGCTCATTCGGTACACGACGTCCGAGCTAGCGGTGATCAACGCGCGGAACCGCTCCTCGCTCTCCTGAAGCGCCTCCTCGGCCTCCTTGCGCTCGGTGATATCGCGCGTCGTCCCGGCGATGGCCTCGACTTCCCCCTCGTCGTTGAGTACCGGTGCGAAGATGTAGTCGTAGATTCGGCGGCCGAGCTCGGCGTGGTGAAACGCCACCTCGCCGCGGACGGGCTCTTTCGTCTCCACGACCCGATCGATCTCGCGTTTGTGCATCTCCGCGTGCCACTCCTTGTAGCCGTTTTCCCGCAGGGTCTTTCCGATGGACTCCTCGAAGGTTTGCCCCCACATCTCCAGCAGTGCGTCGTTGGCGAATATGAAGCGATAGTCGAGGTCGAACGCGTAGACAAGGTCGGGCGTACTTGAGATGAGAGTCTCGTAGAGCCGCCGCTCCTGCTCGGACTCGGCGGGCACTCTCGTCATCTCAGCCTCCGCTTCCTCGCGTTCGGCGCGATCGGTATTCGCGACCGGCTCCGCGTTTTCGAAGGCGTACGCGATCGTTGCCCCTAACTCTGCGAGCGATGCTCGCTCGGCCGCGCCGAATCCGTGCGGTCGGTCGGTAGCCAGGTGCAAGACACCGTACAGCGTCTCCTCGTAAACGAGGGGGATGACCGCGCAGGTTCGATCGTCGTGTTCGAGGGCGCGGTCGCGCCGATCCTCGTAAAGCGGGTCGTCCACGGGATTCTCTTCGACCGCGAGCTCCCGTGTGCGCACGGCCTCGCTCGTCAGTTCCGCTCGGCGTGAGTCCTCGGTGATGGAGACTCCATCGAGCGTCTCCTCCGCAATCCCGGCGGAGGCCGTCGGAACTACCTCCTCGTGCTCCGGATTATAGCGGCCAATCCACGCAAAGGCGTACACCTCCGATGCCGCGAACCGCTCGCAAACGCGTTGTCGGATCTCGTGTTTGGTGATGGCCGGAATCAACGCTCGGGTGACTTCTCCTCTCACCTCATTTATATACTGTTGGCCGTCACGACTCATTTTGTCACACTATATCACAGAATTGGTTTACCCCTATCGATTTCTGAAGACGAGAGCACTCCCGGATTTCAGCGGTCGTACAGAAGGACATCGGAGTCATCTATCACGCAGCCGAAATGATAGTCACTCACGCCGGCGGCGCCGACGCGGCCAGCGCCGAGGCATTTCCCGATCGTCGTTCTATTCAGCACGGCTTGCGATACATTTTTTCAATTTGATAAAATCGGCGTCACTCACTTTGCATGCGTCGTTACCAACCGCCCCGATCCAGTTCGCGTATGGATCAGGAGACGGAAGCTCTGCGACTAGTACTGCTATCGTCGCTCGCTCACTCGGCGGCCACGAGCTTGTACCCGCCGCCGTCGTCGTCGACGGCGTCCGCCGACCCCGCGTCCGCCGGCGGGTTCGGCGCACGCTCGGCGTAGTAGATCGCGCCGTCGATCACGCGCGGCGTGCTCGTGACCACGCCGTCGTGGTCGCGCTCCCAGACCAACTCGCCCGTGCGCTTTTCGAGCTCGTAGAGCCCGCTGTCCTTCGAGCCGACCAGCACCCGGTCGCCGCAGACGGTCGGACAGCCCGTGATCGGGCGATCGGTCTCGAACGACCAGTAGCGCTCGCCGGACCCCGCGTCGAGCGCGTACAGATTCCCGTCGTGGCTCCCGACGAACACCGCGTTCAGGTCGGGATCGATCGCCGGGCCCGACATCACCAGGTCGCCCGTCTCGAACGACCAGTCCTCGGTGCCGTCCTCGAGATCGACCCGGTAGACGTGGTGGTCCCACGAGCCGAAGTAGGCTCCGCCGTCGTAGGTCGCGATCGGCCCCTTGATCTCGCCGGCGTTGCCGGGGCTCTCGGTCTCGAACGACCAGGCGAACTCGAGATCGGGGTAGGACCAGCCGTACAGGAGGCCGTCGTTCGAGCCACAGACCAGGCGACCGGCCGCGGAGTCGATCGCCGGCGTCGAGTGGGGGTGGTCGGTCGGCCGCCGCTCGGGGTCCTCCCAGAGGACCTCGCCGCCGTCCGCGTCGAGGACGAAGATACTCCCGTCCGGATCGGGGTACTCGACCGCCATAACGATCTTCCCGTCGTGATACAGCGGACTCGAGCCGATGGCGCCTCCGAGATCGCGCCGCCAGACGACGTCGCCCGTCTCGAGGTCGACGGCGTAGAGCGCGCCGTCGTAGGCACCGATGTAGGCTCGCCCGTCGGCGACCGCGGGCGTCCCGTGGATGCCTCGGCCGTCGGTGTCGGTCCCCGCGCGCCAGCGCTCCTCGCCGTCGGCGTCGAGGGCGATCAGGTAGCCGGTGTCGCCTGGGAAGACGACCCCGCCGTCGGGCAGGGGCACGGCGCTGGCCTTCGCCGCGGAGTGCGAGCCCGTGTTGAGCCGGTCGAGTCGCCAGGCCTGGTCGACGTCGTCGGGGACCGACACGTCGGGGTAGTACCCCCACCGCTCGAGCGAGTGGCGGAACTGGGCGACGCCGTCGGGAACCGTCTGTTCACGGCCGGTCTCCGCGAGGGGGATCTCCTCGTCGCCGCTCCACCCCTGACCGAGACAGCCGGCGAGCGAGGCCGACGCTCCGGCCGCGGTGCCGATCGTCCGGAGGACGCCTCGTCGACTGCGGGGTCGCTCGGCCGCCCCGCCGACGGGGTGCGGATCGTTCGTCATGTCCCGGTGCTCGCCGCGGAGGACAACCAGTGTTACTGTTGCGGGTACGTCGCGCCGGCTCCGAGCCCCCCATTCGCGGGCCTGGCCGCGCGAACTTGCAGGATTCGACAGCCGTCTCGGGAACTAAGCGAACCGCTACACGTCGACGTCGGGGCCGTCGTTGATGATGACGACGGCCTCGCCGTCGATGACCGTCTCGTCGTCCTCGCCGATGACGGTCGTGTGCAATCGGTATCGGTCGCCGCCGAGGGCCTCGACGATCTCGCACTCGGCGGTGACAGTGTCGCCGATCTCGACCGGACCGGTGAACGACAGGTCCTGCGAGAGGTAGATCGTCACGCCCGGAAACCGCGCCAGTGCGGCGCTGATCGTCCCGGCGACGAGCGTTCCGTGGGCGATCCGGCCGCCGAACCGGGTGTTTTCGGCGAAGTCGGGCTCGAGGTGGAGCCGGTTCGTGTCGCCGGATACCTGGGAAAAGGCGGTGACGTCGGCGTCGACGATCGGCTTGCTGAAGCGGACGTAGTCACCGACGCCGAGCGAGTCGTAGTCGTCCGTCGACCGTTCCATGATCCAGCTCTCGTCGCCGAACGAGACTTCGGCGACCGACGACGATACTGTCGTGTCGTCGTCCGGGACCGTCCGAGACGGGTCGTCGTCCACGGAACTGCTGAGCCCCATCGCGGCGAGGAGTGCGTTGTTGGCCTCGACGTAGCTATTGAACACGTGTTTCGAGACGTTCGTCCAGTGGTCGGTCGCGTGAGCCGCGTTGGCGGTGTCGGTATCCGGATGGTGACTGCTCATAGATAGTGTGGTAGTGGATCCCGGTTGACGTGGTTCGGCGGTGCCGAATAGCCGTTTCACGCTTTCCCCCTTGGCGGTATCGCCAAATCACATTGGAGTGGAAACGATGACTGTCCCGATCTCTGACCGGTCGCGTCGGGTCGGGGTCACGCCGCGGCCAGGCCGTCTAGAAATGCGGCCGTCGCCGCGTTGAACGTTCGCGGCCGATCCCGATTGACGAGATGGCCCGACTCCGACAGCACCAGGCACTCGCCGTCGGCGACGGCCGAGGCGATCTGCCGACCCTGGCGCTTAACCGGCGGAGCCTCCTGATCGCCGTGGACGACGAGCGTCGGCGTCTCGACGTCGGTTAGCGCGGGCGGGTCGTAGCGGTAGAGCGCACCGAAGATTTTCAGGAATTCGTTCGCAGCGATGTCGCCGACGTCGGCGATCGCGTCGGCCCTGACCTCGGGATCGACGGACAGCCACCGCTCGCCGGTCGTCGCCTGAATCGATCGCAGCATCGTTCGGAACGTCCGCTCCGGTCCGGACAGCGACAGCGACGCGGACAGCGCGGGCAGCGGCGACCAGAACGGCTTCAGTGGCGTCGGCAGGTCGACCGGCGGCATCGAGCGGACCGCGCCGCCGAGAATCGCACCCGCCGCGCCGTCGGAACGCTCGGGATGGCGATCCAGATACTCCTGGACGACCATCGATCCTAGCGAGAGGCCACAGAGGAGCGGCCGGTCGATCTCGAGGTGGGCGAGCAGCGCCTCGAGGTCGTCGGTGAAGAGTTCGATCGAGTACCGGTCCAGTTCGGTGACGCCGGTCTCGCCGTGGCCCCGAACGTCGAGCGTGACGACCCGGTACTCGTCGGCGAAGCGATCGACCTGCGGGTTCCAGGCCCGCCCGTTCATCCAGCCGCCGTGAACGAACACCAGCGGCGGACCGTCGCCAACCGTCTCGTACCAGATCGTCCCGTCCGCGAGTGCGAGTTCCGCCATCGGCACCGTCTGCCAGCCGCGGACGCTTAGAAGAACGGGTTGCGTTAGCATCTCTGAGAAAACGGGTCGAACCACGTCTCACGCCGACGCGCGGATGCGGCCCCTCAGCGGTCACCGCCCGCCTCGCCGCCGATCCAGCGGTCCCAGAACGACTCGAACTCGGACTCGTCTTCGGTGATGCGCTCCCACTCCGCGAGACCGCGTTCCTCGCGGGTTCCCGGGATCGTGTTGTCGAAGAACAGCGCCGCGATCCCGCCGACGGCCATCCCGGTCGAGCCGATGATGTAGACCGTGTCGACGACGGCCTGGCCGGCGGCTTCGATCCAGGTCGCGGTCGTTCCCGCGGCGCCGGTCGCGTCGACCACCGACGCGATCGCCCCCTCGAGCCCGACGGCCTGGCGGAACTCGAGCGTGGTCTCGAAGTTGCCCATGTACGCCGGGATCGCCAGGCCGACAAACAGCGCGAAGCCGATGATGAAGGCGTTGCGCGAGGAGTCGAGGTCGACGTGGCGCAGGTTCGAGATTCCGACGGCGACGATCTGGCCGAACATGGCGATGAACAGGCCGCCGACGATCGGGTCCGGGATCGTCGCGATCAGCTGGCCGAAGTAGCCGATGAAGCCGACGAACAGCATGACGACGGCGCCGAACTGGACGACGTACCGCGAGGCGACGCCGGTCAGTCCGATTGCGCCGATGTTCTCGGAGTAGGAAGTCGAGCCGGCGGTGCCCATCACGCCCGAGAAGACGTTCATCAGTCCCTCCATCCCGATGCCGTGGTTGATCCGGCGCTCGCTGGGCGCGCCGGAGCCGGTCAGGTTCGCCACCGCGTAGTAGTCGCCGATGCTCTCGACGATCGAGGCCAACACGCCGGCGAACATTCCGACGACGAACGCGGTCGTGATCTCGGGCGTCCCCCACTGGAAGGGGTAGATCGGGAAGAACGGCTGCGTCTCGGTGATGTCGCCGAGAGCGACGTACCCCGGGTGGCCGCTGCCGATCACTCCGAATATCGACAGCGCCGCGGCGACGGCCCAGGCGATGCCCAGTGCCAGGATGACCGGGTACAGGCGGAACGCCCTGTGCTTGACGTCGAGGTACTGGGAGAACAGCAGGATGAGGCCGAGCGTGAGCGCGAGCAACAGCCAGCTCTGGTTCGGCGTCGTGATCTGGGGCGAGTTGAACAGCGAGAGGCCGATCAGCGCGATCGTCGGCGCGACGACCACCGGCGAGAGGTACCGGCGGAGCTTCCCGACCAGGCCGAAGTAGCCCATCGCGACCTCGACGATCGCGGCGACGATGATCGCGCCCTGTAACTGCAAGAGCGCGGCTTCCCATCCGGGTTGGCCTTGGACGCCGCCGGCGGTGACGACGCCGACGATGGCCAGTGCCGGCGCGAGCATCGAGAACGGCGCGCCCTGGACGATCGGGTACCGGTTTCCGAACGTCGTCTGGGCGAGCGTCGCGATTCCGGAAACGACGAAGAACGTGCCGATGAACCTGGCCGTCACACCGGGGGGCATCCCCATCGCGTTCGCCAGGATCAGCGGGACCGCGATGTTCGCGCCGACCATCGTCAGGTAGTGTTGCATCCCCAGTACGAACGATTCGTGTATCGGCGGCCGCTCGTCGATCCCGTATTCGATATCGGACCCGACGGCGTCGTCGGTCGCTGACTCGTCCCCCGTCATCGATCTCCCTCGGATAACAGCGGAGGGCGCTCAAAGGGGTGTTGATACGCCGCGGCCGCGTCAAAAGACGACGTTCCAGATATGCCCGCAGTTCTCGCACTCGAACGTCTTCTGCAGGCCGGACTCGAGGATGTTCCGTTCGATCTCGATTCCCGCGTCGGCCAGGCACTCCGGACACTGGACGGTCGTCACTGCCTGTGTCGAGGCGACGAATTACCGTAAATTGCGCACCAATGTAATTTGGGGCGAACGTAGCGAGAGATTGAATTATCAACGCTGACGACTTTCGGCGGGCCGCCCTGGCTACCGCTAGGTCCGGTCCTCGGACGCCGCGCGCTCGGCGGCGGCCCGCACCCGCTCGGTCGACAGCGCGGCCAGGTCGACCAGGTCGCCCCCGGTCTCGCCGGCGACCGTCTCCGTGAGACCCGCCCGAGAGTCGTCGCCGGCGTCGACGACGATCACCCGTGCGTCGGTGGCCGCGAGCGCGCAGGCCGCGGCCCGCGTGTCGGCGGTCGGACTCCCGTCGGCGACGGTCGCCCGGCCGTCGGTGACGAGGACGACGACCGCCGCATCGGTGTCGGCGCGCTCGACGACTCGCCGCGAGGTCTCGAGGCCGGCCGGCAGCGGTGTTCGATCGCCCGAGGGAAGATCCTTGAGGTGGCGCGCGGCCAGGGAAACGCTGTCGGTCGGCGGCAACAGGACGTCGGCGTCCTCCCCGGCGAAGGCGACGAACGCGACCTCGTCGCGGTGCTCGTAGCTGTCGCGCAGCAACTCGAGGACGACCCCCTTGGCGGTCCGCATCGCCGGCCGCATCGAGGCGCTGGCGTCGACCGCGAAGACGATCGTCACCGACGTCTCGCCGGCGCGAACGGACCGGCGGAGATCCTCCGTCTCGACCCGCGACTCGCCGCGAGCCGCCGCCGAGCGAACGGACGCCGCGGCGTCGATCGGACCGTCACCCGACGCGGGTTCGGTGCGGACTCGGGCCCCCCGGTTGTCCGCACTCGGCGTTGTGTTCGCGCGCGAGCCTGTCGCCGCGTCGCCGGTGTTGCCCTCGGCGGACGGCGTCTCGATTTCGGGCGCCGTGGCCTCGCCGATTCCGGCCCGCTGCTGGCCCGGGACCAACGGTTGGGCCGTCTCGTCCTCCTCGCCGCCTTCGCTCGACTCGCCGGAATCGGACTCGGACCCTGAGGCCCGATCGCCCGCGTTCCCCTCCGAATTTCCGGCGCCGGTTTCGGCCGGCGCCTGCGCCTGGTCGCCCGCCGTCGATCGCTCGTCCTCCGTCGGCCCCTGATCGGGACCCGCTCCGTCGCCGTCGGAATCGGGCTCGCTCTCCGAATCGCCGCCGTCGGCGCGATCACCACTGTCGTCGTCGGCACCGTCCCCCTCGTCCCGATCGCCCGTCTCGTCTCCGTCCCCGGACTCGGGGTTCGATTCGTCACCGTCGTTCCCGTCGCCGTTCTCATCGTCGGCGTCGCCTCCATCGGAGTCGGGTTCCTCGCCGTCTTCCCGCTCGGGGGACTGCTCGTCGAACCGATCCTCGAGCAACTCGTCGAGATCGGGTTCGTCCTCGAACGGGGTGCTCCGGAGTCGGTGGGGCAGCGCGTAGGTGGCGGCCTCGTGGACGTCGGACTCGATAACCGTCGTTCGGCCCTCGAGTGCGGCCAAGGTCATGGCGGTCCGGGCCGTCGCCACGTCCCCGCGGTGGCCGTCGACGCCGGCCTCGAGGCAGAGGTCGGCGATCTCCTCCTTGAACTCGGTCGGGAGGGCGACGTCCGAGCGCCGGTCGCGGGCGGCGGTCAGGTCCTCGCGCAGCGCCGCGACCTCGTCGGCGTACTCCGTCCGCGGGTCCGTTCCGTCGTCGGTCGCGAGCGCGCGGTCGATGATCTCGACGCGGTCGTCGATCTCGCGACAGCCCTCGACGGTCGCTCGGAGTGCGAACCGGTCGCGCAGTTGGGGCCGCAGGTCGCCCTCCTCGGGGTTCATCGTGCCGATCAGGGTGACGTTCGCGGGGTGGGAGACGCTGATCCCGTCGCGCTCGACGGTGTTGACGCCGCTGGCGGCCGCATCCAGGATGACGTCGACCAGGTGATCGTCCAGCAGGTTGACCTCGTCGACGTAGAGGATCCCGCGGTTCGCGCGGGCCAACAGGCCGGGATCGAAGTCGGCCTGGCCGGCCAGCGCGTCCTCGATCGAGAGGGTGCCGACGACCCGGTCGCGGGTCGCGCCCAGCGGTAGGGTCACGAGCGGGACAGGCCTGGTCTCGATCGGTAGCTCTTCGGGATCGCGCTCGCGGCAGTCCGCACACTGCAGGCTCGGATCGTCCGGTGCGCAGCCGTACGGGCAGTCCGCGACGGCCCGCTGCTCGGGCAGGAGATCCACCAGCGCCCGGACGGCGGTCGACTTCGCGGTTCCCTTCTCCCCGACGATCAGGGCCCCGTCGAGGCCGTCGTCGGCCGCGACGGCCAACAGCACGCGCTTCAGGTCGTCCTGTCCGACGATCGCCGGAAAGGGGAGTGACGATAGCTTTTTGTCTCCGGCCTCTACAACCATACTTGAGCTAATACAACAGAGGTTTAAAAAGTCGATGACAACGATCGCGATCTACACCGCGACGGAGAACGAACTCGGCTCGATCGGCCGGGCCGCCCGGCGGCTCGAGGACGTCGACCTGGTCGTTCGCTCGGAGAGCAACCTCGACGACGAGGCCGACGTCGAGGAGTTCGTCGAGGAATCGACCGACGCCGCGGCGGCGATTTGCTGGCTGCACGGGGCCGAAGACAGCATGCCGGGCTACGACTACGCGACGGGCGCGCTCGAAGAGGCGGGCGTTCCGCTGATCGTCAAGTCGACCGGCGACGCCTTCGCGTTCGAGGACACGACGGTCGCCGAGGCGCACCGCGACCGCGCCTACGAGTACCTGGAGAAGGGCGGGACGATCAACGTCGAGAACTGCTGTCGGTTCCTGGCCGCGGAGTACGAGGGCCGCGATCTCGAGTACGACGAGCCCGCGGAACTCCCCACGGAGGGCGTCTACCACCCCGATCATCCGGGCATCGAGTACGAGGAACTGCTCGAGACCCACGACCCCGAGAAGCCGACGGTTGCGGTCTGGTTCTACGAGTCCCACTGGACCCACGAGAACACCCGCTACGTCGACGCCCAGGTCCGGGCGCTCGAGGAGCAGGGGGCCAACGCCCTGCCGATCTTCTGTAACCCGGCAACGGACACCGACGAACAGGAAGACGCTGAGTGGGTCACGGACAACTGGCTCGTCGATGATGCGGAAGAGCCCATCGTCGACGCCGTGCTCTCCTCCTTTATGTTCTCGCTCTCGATGGACGAGCGCGGCCGCAGCGCCAGCGACGAGGGCGATTCCGCGGAGGACGTCTTCCTCGACCGCCTGGGCGTCCCGGTGCTCCAGACGGTCACCACGATGCGGTCCCGGTCGCGCTACGAGTCCAGCGACACGGGCGTGATGGGCTTCGAACTCGCGCTCTCGGTCGCGCTGCCGGAGTTCGACGGTAACGTCATCACCCACCCCATCTCGGGGAAGGAACGAACCGACGACGAGGCCGGCATCGGCTCCGCGCCGAAACACCACTTCCCGATCGAGGACCGGATCGATCACGCGACCCGCCTGGCGGTCAACTGGGCGAAACTACGGCACACCCCGAACGAGGACAAACGGGTCGCAGTCGTCCTGCACAACTACCCGCCGAGCGACGACGGGATCGGGACCGCGTTCGGTCTCGACAGTCCGGAGTCGACGGTCAACCTGCTCGAGGAACTCGACGTTCGAGGGTACGACCTCGGCGGCGAGGCGCCCGACGACGGCCAGGCGCTCGTCGAGAAACTCACGTCGCAACTCACCCTGGAGGACCGCTGGGTCGCGCCGGAGGACGTCCGCGAGCTGTCGGTCGACGTGGTCTCCCCGGACACCTACGAGGCCTGGTTCGAGTCCGCCGACGAGCGGTTCCGGGAGAACGTCGTCGAGGAGTGGGGCGAGGTCCCCGACCGCCCGTTCGCGATTCCGGGCGTCGAGTTCGGCAACGTGCTCGTCACCGTCCAGCCCCCGCGCGGATTCGGGATGGACCCCTCGAAAGTCTACCACGACTCGGACCTCCAGCCGCCCCACGACTACTTCGCCTTCTACGGCTGGCTTCGCAACGCGTACGACGCTGACGCGGTCGTCCACCTGGGCACCCACGGCAGCCTCGAGTGGCTCCCCGGCAAGACCGTCGGCCTGAACGGCGAGAGCGCACCTGATCAGCTGATCGACGACATCCCGAACGTCTACCCCTACATCGTGAACAACCCCGGCGAGGGGACCCAGGCCAAACGGCGCTCCTACGCCGCCATCGTCGACTACCTGACCCCGGTCATGCGAAACGCCGGAACGTACGACGAACTCTCAGAGCTCGAGGAGCTCGCGAACCAGTACCGCGAGGCCGGGATGGAAGACGCTCGCGCCGACGACGGCGACCACCTCGAGACGCTCATCCGGGAGGCGGTCGAGGAACTCGATCTCGCGGTCGAACTCGGGATTGCGGGGACGATTGACGAGAAGGCCGACGTCCGCGGCCCGGACGAGGCCGGCTCGACGCTCGCGGAGGGTAACGTGGACGGCGACGACGTCGATATCGACGAACTCGTCGAACGCGTCCACGAGTACCTCACCGACGTCAAGACGACCCAGATCCGACTCGGACTCCACACCATGTCCGAGCCGCCGGCCGACGAGCGCCTGGTCGAGTACCTCGTCGCGCTCACCCGTCTCGAGAACCCCGGCGCGCCGAGTCTGCGCGAGAGTGTGGCCGGCGCGCTCGGCGTCGATTACGACAAAATGCTGAACGCGCCTGGCGAGTACGACGAGGCCCTCGGCATGACCTACGCCGAAGCCGCCGACGTCGTCCACGAGACGAGCCTCGACCTGGTCGAGACGCTGGCCGAACACGACTTCGATATCCCCGAATCCGAGCGCCAGGCCGGCGCGGACGACGAGGTGAACATGAACCTGCTCGTCGTCGACCTCGAGACGATCGGCGACGCGCGGGCGAAATCGGGCGCTCACGACTACCTGCGGGAGGCGCTGGCCTACATCTGCGAGGAGGCCCAGCCCCGCGTCCAGGGCGCCGAAGACGAGATTCCCCGCACTGCAGATGCGCTCTCGGGCGAGTACGTCCCGCCTGGCGGCTCCGGTGCACCGACCCGCGGCGGCGTCGACCTCCTCCCCACGGCGCGGAACTTCTACACGCTCGATCCGCGGAAGGTGCCAGCCAAGCCCGCCTGGCAGGTCGGCCGCGAGGTCGCAGAGGGTGTCCTCGAGCGTCACCGCTCCGAGAACGGCGAGTACCCCGAAGAGATCGGCGTCGTCGCCTGGGGCACCCCGACGGTGCGCACCCGCGGCGAGACCATCGCTCAGGTGCTCGCGATGATGGGCGTCGAACCGCAGTGGACCGACGCCGGCCGGATCGACGACGTCGAACCGATCCCGCTCGACGAGTTGGAGCGACCCAGAATCGACGTGACGACGCGCGTTTCCGGCCTCTTCCGGGATGCCTTCCCGGCCGCGGCAGGGGTCATCCACGACGCCGTGGACGCGGTCGTCGACCTCGACGAACCCCGCGACATGAACTACGTCAAGAAGCACGTCGAGGAGGATGCCGAAGAGTTGCAGAACGAGGAAGGACTCGACGAATCCGACGCCCGCACGGCCGCCAAGCATCGGGTCTTCACGACCAGGCCAGGCGGCTACGGCGCCGGGACGAACAAGGCCGTCGACGAGGGCAACTGGGACGACCGCTCGGACCTCGCCTCGGTTTACGTCCAGTGGGGCGGGTACGCGATGGGCTCCAGAGGGCGCGTCTCGGACGCCCACGACGCCTTCGAGCGGCGGCTCTCGAGCGTCGACGCGACGGTCAAACTCGAGGACACGATGGAGCAAGACGAGTTCGACTCCTCGGACTGGTACGCCTTCCACGGCGGCTTCATTTCCGCCGTGAGCGAGATCTCGGGCGAGGAACCGGCCTCCTACGTCGGCGACTCCTCGGACCCGGACAACGTCGACGTCTACACGAACGAGGAGAAGGTCCGCAAGGCGATGCGCTCGCGGGTCCTGAACCCCGACTGGCTCGACTCCATGGAGGAGCACGGTTACAAGGGCGCGGGCGACCTCTCGACGACCGTCGACGTGACGCTTGGCTGGGACGCCACCACCGGCGTCGTCTCCGAGACGCTCTGGGAGGAAGTCGCCGAAAAGTACGCCTTCGACGAGGATCGCCAGGCCTGGCTGCGCGACGTCAACCCGTGGGCGCTGGAGTCCATCACGGACACCTTGCTCGAGGCGATCGAGCGCGACCTGTGGGACGCCGACGACGAGACGGTCGACCGACTGCGCGACCTGAACCTCGCGGTCGAGGGCGATCTCGAGGCGCGGACGACCAACGAAGCCGTCGGCGCGGAGGTGTCGACCGATGACTGACGGCGGACAGCAAGAGTTCGAGGAGGAGTACGCCGACCTAGGCGCGACGACCCAGAACGCGATGGACATCGCGGAGACCAGCATGGACATCGTCCGGCAGTTCGTGCCGGACGAGACGCTGGCGGACCGGATCCGCCAGAAGTCGGTCCACTCGATGGGCGACATCGAGTTCCAGCACCTGATCGAGTTCACCGGGAGCGACGACCGCGGCGACGACGAAGACGCACCGGTTCGCGCCGGCGCGCGGGCCGTCCTCGACGAGGCGACCATCGTCACCGACATTACGATGTCCAAGGCCGGGATTACCTCCCGCGGCCACGACTGCGAGAAGCGCAAGGCGATCGGCAACGGCGCCGAACTGGCGAAGGAGACAGGCATGACCCGGACCGCCGCCTCGGTGCTCGAACTCGACAAGCAAGGCGTCTACGACGGCGCGATCGCGACGATCGGCAACGCGCCGACGGCCGCCTTCGCGCTCGCGGACTGCATCGAGAACGGCACCAGGCCCGCCGCCGTCGTCGCCACGCCCGTCGGCTTCGTCAAGGCAGAGGAGAGCCGCCAGCGCATCCGCGAGGTCAGCGCAGCGTACGACGTCCCCGCGATCACCAACGTCGGCCGCCGCGGCGGGAGCGGCCTGGCCGCCGCGCTGACGAACGAGTTGATCCACGTCGCGAAAGACGTCCGAACCGGCGACGTGGAGCTGGACCGCACGGCTGCGGACCGCTCGGCGGCGACCGGCGAGGACGACTGATGAGCGGCGAGTACGACCTCGACGCGGGACCGGATCCGGCGACGGTCGCGGCCGCGGATCCGGAACCCGACATCGACGAGGAGACTGACGAACCCGTCTACGCCGTCGGCGTCGGTCCGGGCAACCCGGAGTATCTCACGCCTCGCGGCGAGCGCGCGATTCGCCAGGCGGACGTCGTCGTTGGCTTCACGACCGTCGTGGAGTTCGTCGAGGACGAGACCGACGCCGAGCTGTTGACCTGCGGGTACAAAGACGAAGCCGAGGCGCTTGCGGAATTCGGCGAGCGCGTCGCCGCCGGCGAGACGGGGACCGCGGTCGCGATGGGCGACCCCAACCACTCGGGCTACCAGTTCGTCGGGAAGGTTCAGGATGCCGTCGAGCGTCAGGACCCCGAAATACCGGTGCGGGTCATCCCCGGCATTTCGTCGCTCCAGCTGGCCGCGAGCCGCGCCCGGACGCCGATGGAGGACACCGAATTCGTCACGCTCCACAAGAGCGGCGACCTCGGGGCCGACATGGACCGGCTTGCGGCCGCGGTGACGACGGAGGACCGCCACCTGCTCGTGCTCCCCCGGCCGTTCGATCGGATGCCGGGCGACATCGCCGAATTTCTGCTCGATCGGGGCGCTGACCCGGATCTCGAGGCCCTCGTGCTCGAGAAGCTGACCCACGACGACGAGCGGATCCATCGGTTCGCGCTCGCGGACCTGGCGGACCACGCCGGCGGGACCGGGCGGGAGGACACGCCGTTTTCCGATCTGGTCGTGCTCGCCGTTCGACAGCCGGTCTCGTCGGGCCGGCCGCTCGATCGGTGAGCGGAACCCGGCGGTATTCGGCGGACCCGGTTCCGACCGAGAGGACGATAAAAAACGGCCGCTCGCTATTTATCTCGGGTGTATTCGCGAAGCACCGTCGAGACGGTGTTCGAGACCTCCTCGATGACGACGGCGTTCGTCTTCCTGAGATCCCCGTCCTGCGCTTCGCTGAGGTGTTGTAGTGCCTCTCGAAGGTGGTACTCGGTCTCGGTGGTGGTGTCCCCACTCATAGTGATCAAGGGAACGTTCCTAACCGACTCGCCCTGTTAAGTTCGTTGGTGAGACGGCTGCCTGCCGTTCGAGCGCGTCTCGAACCGCTTCCCGCCGGTTCCGAACGCGGTCGCGGCCGGTCCGGCCGTCGGATCTCACCCGCACCGAACGCGATGTCCGCATCCCGAATATCTGACGGCCTCGTACCGGGTGCTGCCGTTTTCTCGTCTCGATACGGACGCCTGGCTGGCACAGGACTGCATCATGCTTTTAGACGTCTCTGTCAAGCGCATAGCTATGCCTGAACAGAGGGGAGCGGTCGGCCGAGCCCCGGCCGTTCGAATCAGCAGTTCTGCGGTCACCGCTTCGGAAGCCGTCCTCGACGAAGCGCGCGAGGTGGCCGAAACGACACACGTCGTCGAGGTCGGTCCGGTCGGAATTCCCCGATTCGAGCCGCTCGTGATGGCGACGTCCGAGGGGACGACCGCGTTCCACACCAACGTCTCTCCGCGCGAGGCGCAGTCGCTCGTCGAACTGCTCGAATCGGGGGAGCCGCCGACCGACGGAGCGCACGCCACCGTTTCGCACGACCCCGAGACGGCGACGCTGCCGCGTCCCGAGGAGGGACCGCTCGCAGTCGGTGAGCGCGTCGCGCTCGCGCGGTGCGGATGGGTCGTTCCCGCGAGCGTCGCCGATTACGACGGCGGCGATGGGCTCGTCTCCGCGTCCACCGACGCCGACGACGCTCACGAACGGATCGGCGAACTCGGCCTCCGCGGACGCGGCCGCGGCGACGGAAGCACCGATGAGCCGATCGCGGAGACGTGGACGACGGTTCGGGAGACGCCAGGCGACCCGGTCGTCGTCGTCAACGCGAACGAAGCGGACGAGAACGCGCGCTCGGATTCGCTGCTGTTGGAGGGCGCGCCGATCGACGTGTTGGACGGGGCGAGAGTCGTCGCGTCGATCCTCGAGACGCCCGACGTCGTCGTCTATCTCAACGACGAGGACGAGCTGGCGCGCGAGCGCGTCGAGCGGGCGGCGGGGGCGATGGACCGCACCGTCGACGGACTGAACGTACAGGTCACCAGCGGCCCCGATACGTACAGGGCGGGGGAGATGACGATGGCGCTCGAGTCGCTCGAGGGAAACGACCGTCTCGAGGCGCGCCGCCGACCGCCGGGGCCCGCGGAGTACGGCCTGTTCGGTCGACCGACCGCGATCCACACGCCCCGCACACTCGCACAGGTTCGGGCCGCCCTCGCGACGCCCGAGGCGATGGCGACCCAGGAGTCCGATCCCGGCACGCGGCTCGTGACTGTCGCCGGCGACGTCGAGTCACCGGCGACGGTCGAACTTCCCACGGACGGCGCGCTCGAAACCGCGTTCGAAGCCGTCCTCGGCGACGGGCAGTTCAAAGCCGCCTGCGTCGGCGGCGTCTTCGGGGGCATCACCCGCGATATCCGCGTGGCGCCGAGCGCTGGATCGCTCCGCTCGTCGAACCTCGGGACCAACGGCATCGTCGAGCGGCTCAACCACGATCGGTGCATGGTCGCGTTCGCCGGGAAACGCGCGAAGTTCGCCCGTGAGGGCAACTGCGGACGCTGCGTGCCGGGTCGCGAGGGGACCAAACAGCTCGTCGAACTCCTGCGGAACATCTACGACGGCGACTACGACCGCGGCATGATCGAAGAACTCGCTCGCGTGATGCGTCGGTCGTCGATCTGCGACTTCGGCCGCACCGCGCCGCGGCCGACGACGACCGCGATCTCGAACTTCGACAGCGAGTTCACCGCCCACACTGAGGGGTACTGTCCGGCCGGATTCTGCGAAGCCCACGCGGAAACCGAGCGCCGAACCGAACCGCGACGACCCGAGTCTACCACCCAATGAGCGGCTACAAAGATCCACACCCGCACGTTCCGAACATCGACGACCCGCAACCGGAGACCCCGCTGACCGAGGACTTCAACAAGGGGACCGCGAACGACCCGAACGTCGACGTGACGACGGCGACGACCGAGATCAGCGTCGACGGCGAGCAACTAACAATGCGCCCGGGGGCGACCATCCTCGACGCCATCGAGGGAACCGACGCTCACGAGGACGTCCCCGCCCTCTGTCACTACGAACGGGGCGACGAGGGCGATTCCGGCGATCACGGCCGCTACGAAATCGGGCCGCGAAGCGAGTGCCGAACGTGCATGGTCGAGACGGACAAGTACGGCCTGGTCCCGTCGTGTAGCTTCCCGGCGGAGGACGGCCTGACCGTCGAGACGGACACGGCCGATGCGATGGAAGCGCGGGACGTCAACCTCGACCTCCTCCTCTCGAATCACAACCTTCGGTGTACCACGTGTTCGAAAAACGGCTGGTGCGAGCTGCAGGATGCGTCGATTCAGCAGGGCGTCGAGCACCCGCGCTACGGCGTCTTCGACGACCGCGACGAGTACGAACCGATCGACTCGACGTCGTCGTTCATCCAGATCGATCGGAACAAGTGCATTCTCTGTAATCGGTGCGTCGAAGCCTGCAGCGACGTGCAGGTCGCGGGCGTGCTCCGCATGGAGGGCAACGGCCCGGACACCCGCATCGGCTTCCAGAGCGAGGCCGAAACGATGGCCGACTCGAACTGCATCTCCTGTGGCCACTGCGCGACGGTCTGTCCGACCGGGTCGATCGTCGAAGAGGGCCTCACCGACATGACGACGCTGCCGCTGCCCGGATTCGATCAGGAGAACTCCATCGGCAAGGTGATCCGCGGGGAGCGAGCCGACACGATCGAGACGAGCGAGTCGCCGAACCGGGCGGTCACGGGACGGGTGCCCACCGACGTCAACGTCGCCAGGCAATCGGGCGTCGCAAAGATGATGGCCCGAGCGAAACGGCAAGCCGGGAGCACGCGAAAACTGGCGAGCGAGAAGGCCCGCGAGGCGGCGGATATGGTCCTCGAGGGAACGGAACACACGGCCGAGTTCGTCGCGGCGAACTCCCTCCCCGAGGGGATGCTGTTCGATATCGGCCACGCGGTGGGCGACCAGCGACTCAAGCGGGTGAACAAAGCCGAGACCACCTGCGGCTACTGTGCGGTGGGCTGTCGGTTCGATCTCTACGGGAAAGACGGCGAGGTCCTCGGGACGCGGCCGGCCGACCCCGACGCCACGCCCGCGAACGGCTACTCGACCTGCGTCAAGGGCAAGTTCGGCTACGACTTCGCCAACAGCGACGAACGAATCACAACCCCGCTCATCAGAGAGGACGGCGAGTTCCGCGAGGCGTCCTGGGAGGAGGCGCTCTCTCGCGTCGTCGACGAGTTGACGGACGCGCGCGAGACTCACGGGCAGGACTCGCTCGCGGTGTTCTCCTCGTCGAAGGCGACCAACGAGGAGAACTTCCTGATGCAGAAGTTCGCCAGGCAGGTATTGGAAACGAAGAACATCGACAACTGTACGCGGCTCTGTCACTCCTCGACGGTGGCGGCGCTGAAACAGACGATGGGGTACGGCGCGATGACCAACCGGATCAAGGACGTCGGCAACGCCGACTGCTACCTCATCACGGGTTCGAACACGACCGAGAGCCATCCCGTGCTGGCGACGAAGCTCAAACAGAACGTTCGGGACGGGGCCGACCTGTTCGTCTTCGAGCCCCGGCGGATCGAGCTCGCCGAACACGCCGACCAGTTCACGCGCACGGAGGGCGGACACGACATCGCGTGGATCAACGGCATGATCCGCTACATCATCGAGAACGACCTGCACGACGAGGCGTTCATCGAGGAGCGCACGAGGGGCTTCGAGGACGTCAAGGAGAAGGTCCAGCCGTTTACTCCCGACAAGGTCGAAGAACTCACGAGCGTCTCGCCCGAGGAGCTCGAAAATGCCGCCGAAACGATCGCCACGGCCGACACGTGCGTGTTCGGCTGGGCGATGGGAATCTCCCAGCACACCTACGGCACGCAGACGGTGCTCGCGCTCGCCGATCTCGCGCTCGTAACCGGCCACGTGGGCAAACCGAACGCGGGGATGTCGCCGTTCCGCGGCCAGAACAACGTGCAAGGGGGCGGTGGCGACATGGGAACGATACCCGATAACCTCCCAGGCTATCAGGACGTGACCGACGACGAGGTGCTCGATCAGTTCGAGGACGCGTGGGGCGTCCGGCCGCCGGACGAACCGGGTCTCCGCGTCACGGAGGTGTTCGACGAGGTCGACAAAGGCAACGTTCACGGGATGTACATCATCGGGGAGAACCCCGCTATCTCCGAACCCGACCTGACGAACGCGCGCGAGAGTTTGCAGAAACTCGACTTCCTCGTCGTTCAGGACATCTTCATGACGGAAACGGCGGAGTACGCCGACGTGGTCCTCCCGGCGGCGACCTTCACCGAGAAGTACGGAACCGTCACGAACACCGAGCGGCGCGTGCAGCTGGTCCGGCCGGCGGTCGAGCCGCCGGGAACGGCTCGGGCGGACTGGAAGATTCTGCAGGACCTCGCCGGGCGAATGGGCTTCGACTGGGAGTACGATTCTCCGAGCGACATCATGGACGAGATCAACGATCTGACGCCGATCTACGGCGGGATCACTCACGAGCGCCTGGAGGAGAAGGGCGACGGACTGCAGTGGCCCTGCTTCGACGAGGACGACCCCGGCACGCCGTACCTCTACGAGGACGAATTCAACTTCGAGGACGGGAAGGCCCGGTTCATCCCCGCCGATCTGGGCGAGCCCACCGAACTGCCCGGCGAAGAGTTCCCCATCGCGCTCACCTCGGGCCGGGTGCTCTACCACTGGCACACCGGTCAACTCACCCGCCGCAGCGAGGGGCTGATGGGCCACGTCGGGGAGAGCTACGCGGAGCTCCACCCGGAGACGGCCGGACAGATCGGCGTCGCGGACGGCGAGTACGTCAAGGTCGAGTCCAAGCGGGGATCGGTCGTCGTCCGCGCGGAGGTGACCGAACGTACGGCCCCCGGAAAGGTGTTCATCCCGATGCACTTCGCGGAGGGTGCAGTCAACGAACTCACCCAGGAGAAACTCGACCCGGTGAGCCGGATCCCGGACTACAAACTGGCTAGCGTGCGAGTCAGTTCGATGGGGCCCGATCCCGATACCGAGCCGATCGGCGCGCCGGGAGAGTCCCCGCCCGGGACGCACTCCGACGACGACTGACTGGCGAGCGATCGCAGGCAGTATCTCTATTCGCACTGCCGGTCACGGTTCGCGTACCATGACCGTCGAACTCACCGAGGACCTCCTGGGGAAATCGGTCACCACCGATAACGGACAGGAGATCGGGACCGTTGCCGAAATCGACGAGGACAACATCTACATCGATATGATGAGCGACGGCGATAGCGAACACGACAGGGACATCGCCGCGGACGAGATCAAGGAGATCACCGACGACGAAGTGATTATATCCGAACCCGAGGTGCGTTAGCAGCCGGTCACCGCGAGAATCCGAGGAAGGGGGAGCGGAAGGTGATGCAGTCGGCGGCACGCTCGATCCGTTCGAGCAAGAGCGGATTATAAGGCCAACGTCGTGGAACCGAGCGTATGGCAACTCCAAACGGCGTGCAAACGAGCGACGAATCGTCGCGATCGGTCCGATCGATCTGCCGCTGCGCCCTCGTCAGCGTCCTCGTCCTCGGAGCGTTCGTCGCGGTCACGAGACTCCGCGCTCGGTCCCGCAACCGACCCCAGTTCACCGCACCGTTCTGATCGGCGGAGCCGAACCGATAGCGCCCATCGAGCACCCGCTGAGTCCGCGGATAGCACTGAGAACAAGCGACGTCCGCGGGATCACTCGAGTACGTCGCGAACCGCCGCTCGACGTTCGGCGAAGGTCGCGTCGTCGAGAATCGGCGTCGTCAACGCGAGATCGAGTTCGACGTCGTCGGCCAGGCCGATCCAGGCGCGACAGCCCCGATAGGATCCCCGTTCCTCGACGAGTCGCGGCGTCTCGAGTTCGGCGACGCGGAGCAGGAGGACCCGCAGTTCGTCGTCCGGATCGTACTTGTCGCGGAGTCCCGCCGGCGTGTAGACGTAGTGGCGGGCGAGGGCGTCTAGGTCCGCCGTCGGGACGCTAAACTCCTCGCGAACGTCAGCGACGGCGCGGATCGGGACCCCCGCCTCGGGTTTCGCGCTCGCCTGGTGGTAGTAGTCCTCGTATCTGGCCTGGTAGCGTTCGGGCGCCTGGTGGCTGTAGGCCGGGTAGAGGACGAATCGGCCGTCGATGGTCCCCGGGTCGAGCGTGGGGTGGCGGACGAGCACGATCTGTGCGCCGTCGAGTAAGGCGTTGACCACGCCGGCGCGCTCTTTCAGTGCGGGAATCGTCTCGGTCGCGGTCGTCGCGTCGCTCATCGGTGTCGGGTTTCCGAACGGTGACGGCCCCCAATTCGGTTTCGGTCCAGCGAGACACTAGTCTGACCGACGGATTCAAGTTCAGTTGTGGAAACGCAAGCACAATGATGAACGGATTCGTCCTCGGCGGCGTCAGTTCCGGCGTCGGGAAGACGGTCGCGACGCTGTCGATCATCCGGTCGCTGGCGGACGCCGGCTACGACGTCCAGCCCGCCAAGGCGGGGCCGGACTTCATCGATCCGAGCCACCACGAGGCGATCGCGGGCCGCCCCTCCCGAACCCTGGACCTGTGGCTCGAGGGAGAAGACGGCCTCCGACGCAACTATCGCCGCGGCGAGGGCGATATCTGCGTCGTCGAGGGGGTCATGGGACTGTACGACGGCGACGGTTCGAGCACTGCGATGGTCGCGGAGGCCCTCGATCTGCCTGTCGTCCTCGTGGTCGACGCCAAGGCCGGCATGGAAAGCGTCGCGGCCACCGCCCTGGGGTTCGAGAACTACGCCGACACCATCGGCCGCGATATCGAGGTCGTCGGCGTCGTCGCCCAGCGCGCCCACGGCGGCCGCCACGAGCAGGGGATCCGCGACGCCCTGCCCGACGACCTCGAGTACTTCGGACGGATTCCCCCGTCGGACGACCTCGAAATTCCCGACCGCCACCTCGGCCTCGAGATGGGCGACGAGGCGGCGCTGCCGACCGACGCGCTCCGCGAGGCCGCCGAATCGCTCCGTCCCGAGCGCCTAGCCGCGGTCGCGAGCGAACCGCCCGCGTCCGAGACGGAACCGTCGACCGGCGTCCCCGCCGACCCGGTCGACGCCACGGTCGCCGTCGCCAGCGACGCCGCCTTCTGCTTCCGGTATCCGGCGACGATCGAGCGGGTCCGCGAGCGGGCCGACCTGGCGACGTTCTCGCCGGTCGCGGGCGACCCCGTCCCCGACTGCGACGGGGTCTACCTGCCCGGCGGCTACCCCGAACTCCACGCCGACGACCTCGCGTCAGCTGGCACGCTCGATGAACTCGGCGACCTGGCGAGTGAGGGAGTACCCGTCCTCGGGGAGTGCGGCGGCCTGATGGCGATGAGCCGATCGCTGACGACGGCCGAGGGCGAGCGCAGCGAGATGGCCGGCATCCTGCCGGCCGACGTGACCATGCACGACCGGTACCAGGCGCTCGATCACGTCGAACTCGAGGCGATCGAGGGGTCCCTGACTGCGGACACCGGCGAGACCGTCCGCGGCCACGAGTTCCACTACTCGAGCGCCGATGTCGACAGCGATGCCCGCTTCGCGTTCGAGACCGTTCGCGGCGACGGCATCGACGGCGAGCACGACGGCCTCACGGAGTACGAGTCGCTGGGCACGTACGCCCACGTCCACCCCGAGAGCGGGGCGTTCGATCGGTTCCTCGAACGCGTCGAGCCGCCGCGGAAGTGATCGGACGGCGGTAAGCGACGGCCGACCGTCCGCCGTTGCCGTCACCGTCGCTTGGTCCTCGCCGCGATCCGCGTCCGATTTCCGCTCGCGAACTCACGACAGCGATTCTCCAGCCGTTCTTTCAGTTCGGGCGTAAGTCCATCGTCCTTCGACAACTACTGTTGTGCTCCCTCAACCTCACCTGAGCAAGCACAGTTGTCCTACCCCAAACAAAATTGTTTTAGGGGTGGCCGCTGTTCCACCGGGTGATGCCACCCATCGCGCTGCCCCACGACGCGAAGGCCGGTCCGACGAAGTCGGAGGTCCGGGCCGTCGTCCGCTCGAAGCTCGCGCTCGGGCCGGACGACCACTTCGCGGAGGTCGGCTCCTGTACGGGGGCCGTTACGATCGAAGCCGCACAGCGAGCGGGTCGGGTGACCGCCCTAGAGCGGAAGGCCGAACGCCTCGAGACGACCGATCGGAACCTCGCCGCCAACGAGGACTCGATTCGGGCCGACGTCGAACTCCGGAACGCAGAGGCGCCCGAGGGCCTGCCCGACGACGCCGACGCGCTGTTTCTCGGCGGGAGCCGCAACTTCGAGGCGGTCCTCGACCACGCCGTCGAGACCGACGTCGACCGCATCGTGATGAACGTCTCGCGGCTCGAGGTCGCCGGAAAGGCCACCGAGGCCTTCCGCGAGCGCGACATTCTCGAGGAGGTCGTCCAGTTTCAGGTGAGCCACGGCTACGAGCTCGCCGGCGCGACGAGCTTTAATTCGGATAACCCGGTCTACATGCTGGTCGGGAGCGCGACGCCCGACGCGGACGGCGACGACGAGAACGGCGGAGAGACGGTCGCCGCCGACGGCGGCCACATCGTCGGCGACGATACGACGCTCGGAGGTGCCCAGCGATGACCCTCTACGGCGTCGGCCTCGGCCCAGGCGAAGCCGACCTAGTGACCGTCCGCGGGAAGGACGTTCTGGAGCGCGCCGACGTGGTCTACTCGCCTGGCCGCCTCTCCAGAACCGTCGCCCTCGAACACGTCGACGAGGGGAAGATCGGGGATCTTGACTTTCCGATGACGAAAGACGAGGAGAAACTGCGGCGGGCCTGGAAGGAGGCCGCCGCGGAGGTCGCGCCGAAGGCCCGCGAGGGCGACGTGGCCTTCGTCACTCTGGGCGATCCGAACGTCTACTCGACGTTCGGTCACCTGCACCGGACGATCGACGCCTTCCACTCCGACGTCGACCTCGAGATTGTCCCCGGCGTGAGCGCGGTGACGGCCTTCGCGACCGCGATGGGGATTGAGATCGAGGCCGGCGCGGGCCTCTCTTTACGGGAGGCCGCCGCCGGCGCGAGCCCGACGGGGCCGGATCGGATGATCCTGTTCAAGGTCACCGACGCGCCGGCGACCCACGAGGGACTCGTCGAGGCCGGCTACGACGTGACCTACGGCCGCCGGCTATTCATGGAGCAGGGCGAGACGATCGTCACTGACGACCCGGCGGAGATCGACGAGCGCGACTACTACACGCTCGCCTACGCCGAGAAGGAAACCCTCGAGGTCGAGCCGGCGACGGCGGCCTTCGAAACGGAACGTACCGGTACCGAGTCGGAGCTGCGCTCCGACGGCGGCCGCGAGCTGAGCGACGAGGAACTCGCCGCCCTCGAGCGCGCCGAGGGGTGCGAAGGCGGCGACTGCGACGGCAGGGAGCACCGCGGCCGCGGAGGGAATCGATGACCGACGACGCGTCGTCGGACCCGACCCCGGATCCTCAGGCGGCGATCGACTCTCAGGGCGACCGCCGGGAGGACCTCGACGATCGGGTCTTCGAACACAGCGCCGGCGACGAGCAAGAGGGTATCCCCTTCATCGGCGCTGGCCCCGGGAACCCGCGACTGCTGACCGTCGCCGGAAAGGAACTGCTCGAGGCGGCCGACCTGGTCGTCCACGCGGGCTCGCTGGTCAACAGCGAACTGTTAGACGAGTACTGCGGCCACGCGGAACTGGTGAATTCGGTCGGCAAGGACCTCGAGGAGCTGATTCCCCTGATGCGGGACGCCTACGAGGACGGCGACGACGTCGTCCGCCTCCACAGCGGCGACCCCGCGATCTACGGGGCCGCGCTCGAACAGATGGACGCGCTCGAACACGAGGGCGTCCCGACCTACTTCGTGCCCGGCGTCACGTCTGCCTTTGCGGCCAGCGCGACGCTGCGGACCCAACTGACGCTCAACGAGGTCTCGAACCACGTCGCGTTCACCAGGCCCCAGGGCAAGACCCTGAGCGCCGAGGAGGACCACATCTCCGACTTCGTCGAGATGGGCGACGTGACGACCTGCATCTACCTCGGGACCCACGCCGTCCGGGACACGATGGATCGGCTGCTCGACGACGATCACGACCCCGAGACGCCGGTCGCGGTGATCTACCACGCCTCCTGGCCGGACGAGGACGTGATCGTCGGCTCGATCGAGACGATTGCGGACAAAGTCGAGGAAGCGGGGTATCGGGCCTCCGCCCTGGTCGTCATCGGCGACGCCGTGACGGGTGCGGGCTACGAGCGTTCGTATCTCTACGGCGACTGGGCGAACCGCGGTTCGGAGGGCGCATCGGACTGAGACGATTCACCGGAGTGGCCAGGCGCGAGGCGTGACCAGTCGATGGTCGTACCGGGGCCGTGATACCGTTGATACAGTCCGCCCGCTCGTACTCGGCGGTGAACGACGCGTTGTTCGAGCCTCGAACGCGACGGTCCCGCGGCGGAGCCAACTCCGTACCGATGAACAGTCCCGAATCCGGTATCGACGGCGATCGACGAGACGTCGCTAAACGTCGCGAGCGATCGAACGGGAGCGTCGATAAACGGCGACTGGAGACGGGCAGTCACGGGCGTGTCGTCGGTCTGGTTTCTCTCCCATTTTTCTTCTATCAGAATCCGATCGAACAATTTATGTAAAAAGTCGCCAGTGTACACATGTACCCGATTTGTTATGACCCGAGACGCGGACTACAACGGCGACGCGAGAGGTCTTTCCCAGTTCGAGAAAAACCGATTTTTTAAGGGCAAGCTGATGACGCCGCGCGACATGGAGGCCGAGCAAACGTATCACGCCGACCGTCTACAAACGCTCAACCGATACATCGACGGCACGGGCATCGTGTACGGGCTCGAGATCCAGTCCGTTACGGAGACCGAAGACGGCCTCGACGTAACCATCGACGCCGGTCTCGCACTCGATGGGCACGGCAGACCGATCGTCGTCGAACAGGTAACGACGAAATCGCTCCCGTCTCCCTCGGGCGACGAACTTCACCTGTTCGTCCGGTACAGCGAGACCGCCGTCGAAACCGTTCCGGTACCCGACACCGACGGAGCGATCGATGAAGAGGCGGTTCCGAACCGCGATGTCGAAGTGTTCGAACTGACCCATCGCGAGGAGTCGCCGGAGGACCCGACGGCGACGACGGCACCGAATCTCGATCTTTCGGACCTCGATTTCGACGCCGCGGATCCACAGACCGTCGCCAGAACGATCGCCGAACGATACCACGACCGACATCGTTCCGGAACGGCAGACGAGACGGATCCGGCCGTCTATCTGGGTGCATTCGAACGAACGTCCGCCGGATCCTGGGCGCCGGCGGAGGACGGATCGGGTCGTTCCTACGTGTACGACCACGACATGCTGTTTGCGGCACTCGTCAACCACCTCGCTGACACCGACAATCCACACCGGACGCCGGTACAGGAGCAGGTCGAGGAGCGCCCGGACGACCTTAGCGGTATCATCGGACGACTCGACGCGATGGAAGAGACGGTCGAGGAACTGGAACGTGAACGTGATCTGTTGGCCGGATACGTTCTCCGAAAGACGATAAAAGATCGCGTGCGCTTTTTCGAGACGTTGAGCGAACGTCTCGAACCGTACTCGGGCGAAGGATCCCGACTCGCGCGCGAAATCGCCGAGGTATCCCGAGACGGATTCTATACGACCACCGATCGAGAGGACGCATACCGGCGGCAACTCTCAACACTCATGGATCGCCTGATTCAGCTCGGTGAACCCCTCGAACGGGTCGTTACCGAAGAGAGCCTCGAACGGTACCTGAAGTCGGTTTCGCACCTTCAAGCGGCCATCGAGTCGGACGGACCCTTGCTCGAATTGGTTAACGCCCACGATCAAGTGTGCGAGGCTGCTGATTCCCTCGATATTCTCGTCGATGTCGTCCCCGAAGCGTGAACCGAGTCTTCGAGACCGGTAGTCACCACCCCGCGTGAAACCGCGACTCCTCTAATGCCATGAAATGGCGTTTTGTGCCCTCTCGTGGTATCCGTGCTGCTAATGCTGAAGTGTATATTAATCAAAAAGACTTATATTGTAATAATTTGAAACAGCGATATCACAGTACGATAAGTGGGTGGAAATTAGAAATGCCAGAGTATCAGTCCCCAGGCGTATACGTTGAAGAGGTCAGCGGCGGGAGCAAGTCCGTCGACGGAGTCAGTACCAGCACAGCCGGATTCCTCGGTCAGACCCACCGTGGCCCCGTGAAGCCACGGCTCGTGACGAACTACACGGAATTCGAACGACTGTACGGCTCGAGTCCGAAACACTCACATCTCGACGTCGCCGTCGACGGATTCTTCAAAAACGGTGGCAGCCGCTGTTATGTCGGCCGCGTCACCGCTGCAGATCCGAACGACACTGCGACGACGACGCTCGTCGACGATAGCGAAACCGAGATTCTCGAGGTCGAAGCGAACGGACCAGGCGAGTGGGGAAGTTCCATCGCCGTCGTCGTTCGTGACGGCCAGCGTCCGGATCAGTTCGATATGGTCGTCCGGTACTGGTCGTGTGATCTCGAAGAAGTCAGTCAGCCAGGCTCCGATCGTCCCGATCCAGCACCGGACGTCGAGGAGTTATTTGACGGACTGTCGACCGATCCGCAGTCGAGCCAGTTTTACGAGAAACAGGTCGCCAACTCGGTGCTCGTTGACGTCGAGTACCTCGACGATGGCCGCCCCGTCAACGGACTGACGTGGCTAACCCGTGGCAGTCCGACGGCGTATTCGGACGGCGGACTCGTCGAGACCGATGGCGAGGAGACCGTCGTTCACATCCCGGAAGACCTCGATGGGATGGACTACGGCGATCTCAGGGGGCTCGCGAAGCCCTTCGAAACCGACAGTAATCCCTCCAAAGACGAACTCATTGACGATCTTAGCGAGATCCGTTCCGGAGAGCGTGAGGTCGATGTCAAAGTCGTCACGGAGGAACCGGAGAAACCCGAGGCGGAGGGTGAGGTCACCCTGAGCGATTACGAAGGAATCGACCAGCCCGGTCTGCGAACCGGGCTGGCCGGATTCGAGGCCCTCGACGATCTCTCGATCGTCTGTGCCCCCGATGAGAACGACGTCACCGGTCTGACGGACGCGATCGTCGCCCATTGCGAGAACATGGGTGAACGGTTTGCGATCCTGCAGGCGCCACAGAATCCCGGCCCGGTCTCGGAGATGGAAACGCCGGTCGACTCCACGTACGCCGCGTACTATTACCCGTGGCTCACCGTCCTCGATCCCGTCACGAACCGCGAAAAGCTTTCCCCGCCAGGCGGTCACATCGCCGGCATCTACGCTCGAAGCGACGCCCAGCACGGCGTCCATAAGGCACCCGCGAACGAAGTCGTTCGCGACATCGTCGGTCTCCAACACGAGATCACCAAGGGAGAACAGGACGTCCTCAACCCGAAGGGTATCAACTGTATCCGCAGCTTTCAGGGACGCGGGATTCGTGTCTGGGGTGCTCGAACCACATCCAGTGACCCCGAGTGGAAGTACCTCAACGTCCGTCGACTGTTCCTGTTCATCGAGCAGTCTATCGACGAAGGAACGCAGTGGGCGGTCTTCGAGCCGAACGACAAGGACCTCTGGGCGCGCATCCGGCAATCGGCCGAGAACTTCCTGACCACCGTCTGGCGTGAGGGCGGCTTGCAGGGTTCGACCGCGGACGAGGCATTCTACGTCCGCTGTGGCGAAGAGACGATGACGCAAGATGACATCGATAACGGTCGTCTAATCGTCGAGATCGGCATTGCACCGGTCAAACCGGCTGAATTCGTCATCTTCCGGATCAGTCAGGACACGGGAGACGCCTGACGTTCCGATCGACATCTCGTCGATACAATAGATATCTAACCGACAACAATATCATACAAATTCAAGAACACAATAATGCCAGAACATGGACCACTTCCGAGCACGGAGTTCGCCGTCGAACTCGACGGCGTAGATATTCCCGGCTTCCTCGAAGTCAAACTCCCAACCCAGGAGACGGATCAACAGGACTACCGCGAGGGAGACGATCCGAAACACTCGAAGAAACTCTTCGGCGACGTCCACTACTCGCCGCTGGTACTGGCCCGTGGGGCCGAGGAGGACAACGAACGCCTCGACGAGTGGCGGAAGGCCGTCGAACAAGGCAACGAAGATGAAGCGCGAAAGAATATCGCCGTCATCGTGAAGGACAAGACGGGTGAATCGGCTCTCCGCTTCGAATTTACGAACGCGTGGATCCGCAAGTACGAGCCACCGACGCTCAACGCGCAAGCGAGCGGCGGAGCGGAAGCGATCGCCGTCGAAACGTACACGATCGAGTTCGAAGAGATGGAACGAAAGAACGTATGACACGTTCGGAGATGGCTCCGAACCGCGCGTTCACGGTCGGTCACAACTGGTACGGTGACGACTGGCGGGTCGACGAAGCGGGTTGTCTCCACACGGGAACCGCCACACCGTTCGCCGAACGCACCGTGACTACGCACAACGGAACGCAGTAATCTATGACCGGGCAACCACTCCAGACCGAGTTCGAGTTCACGCTTCCGCGAGGATACGTCGACGAAGACGGAACGCTCCACAAGGAAGGGCGGATGCGTCTTGCAACAGCGGCCGACGAGATCCAGCCGCTGAAAAACCAGCGCGTACAATCCAATTCGTCATACCTGACGATCGTATTGCTCTCACGCGTTGTAACGGAGCTGGGGTCTCTCGAAACGATAGACGAACAGGTCGTTCAGAACCTGTTCGTCACTGACCTCGAATACCTGCAGTCGATGTACGAACGGATTAACAACCGCGGACGGAACGCCGTCGAGACGGCTTGTCCGGACTGCGGAACCGTGTTCGACGTCGACGCAGAAACGGGGACGCAGCTTCGCCCAGCCGACGGTGACGATGGGGTCGAGATGACGTTCGATACGATTGGGTCGACGACGGATGACTCGACCGACGGCGACATCGAAGAGGTCGAAGCGGGAAACCCGACCGAGTGATGCAGCGGTACGATCCCGATACCCTCTTCGAGGAGGTCGCGTTCGTCGCCTACCACTTCGGTTGGAGTCACGACGAAGTGCTGGAACTCCCCCACTGGGAACGACAGCGATGGTGCGAGGAGATCAGTGACATCAACGAACGAATGAACGAGACGGTCGCTCCGGATCACCAACCCGATCGCGGTGGGGGCGGCAGCCTTCTCGACGACGACGGTGACGGGATCGTACTCCAAAATTCACTGGAGGACCTCTAGGCCGCATTCGACGCCATTCAGAAAAGGACGACAATGGCAGATACACCGTATACGGGCGAAGACAATCCATACGCACAGTACAACTTCGAGGTACAGGTCAACGGCGATGCCGTCGCTGGATTCGCCGAAGTCTCTGGCATCACCATGCAACTCGAGACGGTCCAGTACCAGGAGGGCGGCGTGAATGACCACGTTCACACGCTTCCCGGAACCTTCGCCCACGCAAATCTCGTGTTGCAACGCGGGATGACGAACGATATCTCCTTCTGGGAGTGGATCCAGGAGGTCATGAGCGGCAACGTGACGCGAAAGAACATCGTCGTGAAGATGCAAGATGGCTTCAACGGCCAGAGCGGCTGGGGATGGGAGTTTAAACGCGCCTACCCAACGATGTGGCGTGGCCCCGATCTCGTCAGTACTAACCAGGGACTGGCAATCGAGTCGATCGAGTTAACCTACGAGCAGTTTTCGAAGCTGTCCGGCCTCCCGGAGTAAGCGTCGGGCCCAGAGACTAGTAGTAATATGATGGAATTGCGCCTCTCAGACCACGGGTCAGCGGCAATACTAGGAAATCGTACCGGCGGTGAAGTAGATCGCACACCCGGTCGATCGGTCGGTTCCGAGACCGGTGGGCAGAACGAATACGTGGAGGGAGAGACCTAATGGCTGCACCGACTGCGATTCAGGAGACGACGAACCTGTTGTTGAAGCTGCTTCGACTCCGGTTGGCGCGGAATAACGACGACGAACTGTTGAACAAAGAGCAAATACAGCCGATCCCGCCGACAGCTGTCGACGACGAATCGACGGTCCGCCTTACGATCTACCTCTTCGGCGTCTCGAAGACCGGATCGCTCAACACCGGAACGACCCGTGTCTCCGAGAACCGGAAGGAAAAATCCCCTCTCGGTCTCGAACTTCGTTACCTGTTGATGGCGTTTCCGAGTGGCGAAGACGGAAGGGACGGAGTGCTAGACCAACATCGGCTGCTGGGCCTGGCGATGCAGACGCTCTATGATGCCGAAACGATCGAGCCCGAGGAACTCCCCGACGCGCTGGGCGACGAACGGGTGACCGTCACCCTCGAGCAGCGGGACCCGACGGAACTGACCGACCTTTGGGCTACCTTTCCCGAGCTACCGCTTCACCCGTCTGCGACCTACGCGGTCCGGCCCGTACGGATACCCTCGACGCAGTCGACCCCGTTCGAACGGGTCAGCGAGCGTGACGTACAGGTATCGCAAGGGGCCGAGTCCGAAGCGGACGACGGCGATGAGGACGGTGAGACGCCGGATGTGGACATGGACGACCGGGATTCGGGTTCGTGGCGGTCATCAACCTGATTCGACGCCGATCACTCCTCGTCAGCGTCGGCGGACCCGTTCCCGTACGTCCGTCTGAGTTCTTCTCGCCAGTCGCGCTCGACCCCGGCGCTTTCGTAGCTGCGACGTTTGTCCTCGTACTCCTGAAAGTCGACTTCAAAGCCGCCACCGCCGGCTTCCCTGGCGTACTGAAGCGCGAGGATGACGTGATCGAACGTGATGGTAACCCCGTCGAGGGTGGCCGTTCCGTCCCCGAGCGGGCGGCCGTCGTGAGCGGAGGACGCCGCGATGTAGGCGGCGTACTTGGCGATCTTTCTGATGACGGCAGGGGTGGCCGTGATCCGGCCGAGGAACTCGTAGTCGAAGTCGGCGGTGTCGACGGTCGCGTCGTCGGGGAACGCGTCGCGCCACAGTTCGCGCCGAATGCGTTCCTGGGGCTTTCCGAACTCGATCGCGTGATCGATCCGGCGTTTGAACGCCGAGTCGATGCCCGCCTCCTTGTTGGTCGTCAATAGGACGATGCCGTCGAACGACTCGAGGCGCTGGAGCAGAAAATTGATCTCAGTGTTGGCGTATCGGTCGGTGGCGTCTTTGACCTCGGCGCGTTTGCCGAAGATCGCGTCGGCCTCGTCGAACAGGAGAATAGCGTTGGAGCGTTCGGCCTCGTCGAGGAGAGTGGCCAGGCGGCTCTCGGTCTCACCGATGTACTTGTTGACCACCTGTGAGAGGTCGACGCGATAGAGGTCAAGGCCGGTCTCGTTGGCGATGATCTCGGCGGCCATCGTCTTCCCGGTGCCGGGCTGGCCGTAGAACAGCGCGACGACGCCGTCGCCGCGGTCGCCTGGTTCGCCAAAGCCCCACTCGCTGGTAACCGGGCCGCGATACCGAAGGTGGCCGCAGAGTTCCTTCAGGTGCGTTTTGGGTTTGTCGTTGAGAGCGATGTCGTCGAAGGTGTAGCCGGGTTCGATGGGGTCGGCCAGCGCCTCGAGGCTACTCGCCGAGTAGCGTTTGCACGCCTCGTAACAGTGGTCGCGGGTGAGTGCACCGTCGACGGGGGCGAACGGTTCGACGGTCGAACTCGATTCGACATCGTCCCGGCCGTCCGCGTCTTCGCGGTCGTCGACAGCACCATCGGTGCGACAGAGGTATCTGGCGGTCCGAACGGCTCGGCGGATATCGCGCTGGGGGAGTCGGAAATCGGCTGCGAGTGTCGAACACAGCGAATCGTCGGCAAGTTCCGCGCTGTACTCCTCCCAGACGGCCAGGCGCGTCTCGTAGTCGGGAAACGGACACTCGCAGGTCTCGAGACGGTGACCGGTGAGATCGACGCCTGGCGTCCAGGGTTCGGTGTGGGTGAGAAAGACGTCACCGGGAGCGTCGTCGAGGCGATCGACGAGCTCGTCGACTGTCGGGCTGGCGTCGGCGTCGGTGATCGTGGGTCCGTCCGCGTCGTCATCGACAGTCGGGCCGTCGGCGCGGTCGGTGACGGCTTCCAGATTTTCGAGGTGGATCACGGCGTCGCGGAGTGCGGCCTCGCGACAGAGACGGCGGTCGAGGGCATCGTCCGCAAAGATGTCCGCAGCGTCGGCGCGGAGGATGGGGGTTTCGGAATCGGTGAGTGCGCCTGGGAGTCGGTTCGTACCTGTACCGTCCTCGCCGGAGAAGTAGAAGACCGTTGGCGTGGCATCGTGAGAGCGGCCGTCGATGGTCTCGAGGGTTTCGGCAGTCTCCGCAGGAAAGACGAGGTCGTCGAGGGTACGGTCGTGGTGTTCGACGGTGACGACCGCGGCGAGTGAGGGGCCGAGACTGTCGTCACCTTTGAGGTAGCGGACGACGCGGTCGTCGACGGTCAAGACATCGTAGCTCTCGGGACTGGACGGATCGTGGGCGGCTCGCTCGAGAAGTGCGTACTTGAACAAGGGAGAATTGCGGGAGAGAGGGGAGGTCGTCCGATCGGTCTCGGCGTCCGTGGCCATGAGCGCGAGCAACGTCTCGACTATCTGAACGGTCGGGTACGTGGGCGTGTCGAGACCGACAAGCGATCCGTAGTTGGTTAGAATGCGGCGGTCAAACGTCGGTGCGAGCACGATTAGGAGGGCGTCGAGTTCGACTCGAGAGAGGGTAAACGCGCGCCGGACGGACTCCAATCGGAGGTCGACACCTGTTTCGAGCGCGGCTTCGACGTTTGCGTCGATTTTTTCGGTGCGAGCGGTGAGTTCCTCGTGAAATGACGCCAATGCCGCCGATTCGTTCGTGTCGGTGCAGTCGGCCGAGAGCGCACGGATACGCGCGCCTGCCGTCGAGAGCCGACGTCCTTCCGGTCCACTTCCAAGCAGCGAGCAGTGATCCTGTGCTCGTTCAAGTACCCACTGCAGCCGATCGAACTCGGACTGAAGGCGCTCGCTGAAGTGGTTATACATAGCGGGAAATGTGATCTCAGAAATAAATAACACTTTGTTTCGACCTCCCGTCCGCTGATTGGTAGCGATCGCGGTACGGTCGCCCGCGACTTGCCGACTGTTCTAATCCGGTCGCCGATCGAGAGCCGTCGATAAATGGAAAAATATTATATTGATACTATCAAAATAATTCTAAAATGCCTCGACAGGAAAGTGCTCTCCGCCTGGTCACCGAGCGGACCGAAACGGAGGGGCAGTAGATGGGATCGAAGAAGACACGCAAGCGAGCAGCGAAATCGTCGGAGAGTGCGACTGAGTCGACGCCAGTCCAGCGGACGGCGACTCACTCGAACGGGACGGTCTCGGGGTCGCAGGCGCAAGCGGCGAGTAGCGACCTGCCCGGGGTGGTCGACGTCCACGGACCGAATCCGGACGAGTTGTACGGCGGGAACCCGATGGCAGCGTGCGACGTCGGCGGGACCGCGCCGGCACCGACGCCCAGCGAATACAATATCCAGCGCGCTCTCAACGGGACCAACACGACCAAAGACGACGTCCCGGACACGGTTCTCGAAGTCCTCGGGCAGGGTGGCAAACCGCTCGAGATGCCGATCCAACGCGCCCTCGAAGAGCGCATGGATGCGGATTTTTCGAACGTCCGTATCCACACGGGCACGAAAGCCGCCGAGGCAGCGGACGCCATCGATGCGAAGGCGTTCACCTGCGGCACCGACATCGTGTTTAATTCCGGTGAGTACGCACCGAAGAGCCCGGAGGGGCAGTTCCTGCTGGCCCACGAGTTGGCCCACGTCCGCCAGCAGACCGGTGCGGCGATCAGCATGATGCCGAAGTCGAATGCCGATCTCGAGATCGATCCTGATCCGCAGTTAGAACGGGAAGCCGATGAAGCGGCGGCCGAAGCGCTGTCGGGTGATGGGCCGGTGGTTGTCAATCGGATGGGGGCGAACGTGCATATCCAGCGCACAGCGGAGAAGGCTGAAACGCTGCAAGCACAGATCGATGACCTCCAAGAGCAGATCGGACAGAATCAGGAGGGGATCACCAATAACCAAGACCGAATCAATGAGATAGAAGCAGGAGTCACCACGGGAGGTGAAACCGACGAGGGGTGGGTAAATCTCCTCGGAAAATCTGCCGGAAAAGGAACCGTCGGCGGATTAATCGGGGCAACCGTGTCAGCGATGACCGGAAACCCAGCCCCAGCCGTTACGGGATTCGTTAGCGGAGCCGCCTCTGATATCGGAAAAGCGATCTACGGTAAACTCTTCGAGAAGGGGAACAAGACGATCGCGGATCTCGAAATTCCGGATGCCGTCAAAGAAAAACTCGTCGAAGCGCAGGTTTCCGTCGAAGAATTCCTGCGAAATTCCCCGTTTGGAGAATCCATGGAGAGAGCGCACAATAGTGAGCACATTGACGATACAAAATTCTAAATTGAGATCATGGATGGGAAAATAATTGGTGAAGACGATGTTGATATCGGTGTAGGGATTTCCGACAATAACGGAGCTCAGCATCAAATAGAAATGCATAAGAAAAATGGAAAAATCTACGCTCACCAATGTGAGAACTATCCTGACAAAGTAGCCGATAGAACGCTGGAAGAAAACGAGTACAACGCACAGGCTCGAAAATTCGCCCAGTACTACGTCTATCTCGAGCGCGGGTACGACACGGTACGGCCGCGGCGAAACCACGCCGAGCGGATTAATGCGGCCCGCGTTGCTCTCGGAGCAGCCCCGCGAAGCGAGTTCAAGGAGCTCTGCGGGGACCTGTATTGGCAACTGCGAAGCCACTACGAGGACAGTGAGCGAATTATCGAGATCCCCGAAGCGGCAGCAAATCACCGGGCGGTCGTGTATCGAACGAACGTCTATCTGGGCCTCGATCCAACCGAGACGGACCTGCACGAGGAAGCCACCGAGTTAGCGGCCACCTATGGACTGGACCGCCCCGATCGCTCGCTCTCGGAGCGTTCCGTGACGGACCTCTCTGCGAATACCCTCAACAACTGGGTCGCTTTCAGTCAGGATCTCGGGAGGCTGGCGGTCGAGAAAGAAGCGGACCTTTCGGAGGGGTTGTACGTCGATGCAGTGTCGCCGGTGTACATGCAGTACCGCGACGCTGCTGGGAACGTCCACACGACCGATGTCGAGAATCCCTACGAGCGCGACCCGGACACCCGGATCGAGATGCCGGTTGTCAACCCTGGATCACTCGACGAGTTTCAGGACTATATCAACTACCACCTGGCATGTCAGGTACGCGATTCCTTCGTCCGAATGGGACTGGAGCCACCGGAACCGTTCCAGATCCTCGGACACGGCGATGTCAACTCCGCAATCCGGTACAAACGTCTGGATATGTATCCGAATTACATTGATCCGGACGAAGAGACGGCGTTCGCCTAAGCAGCGGTACGGGCCGTCTATAATATCGTCGTCTCATCGCCGACAGTCTGGATAACCCGTAGTCGAACGTGGAAGTAGCGTTGACCGTTCGAGCGCGGACGGGCCACGAAGATGGAGCTGAGTTCAGTTTTCGGATCAACGATTCGCGATCTGACGGTGTGGTCACGGTGAGCACCGAGAGGTTCGGTGCCTCGCAATCGGACGCCGAGATGACGCCGTGACGGCGGGACGTTCGGGGCGATTGACCCCCGTCCCTGCTCGGGAAATCGCGATCGGTGCGACGCGGCGAGCGCGACCGCAATCCGCTCTCGTCCGTCTAGAGGATCAGCAGGAGCCCGCCCACGACAGCCGAGACGTACAGCGTGATGACCGCGGCGTACGTCGCGTACTCGCGCCAGTCGAACCCCGCCATCGAGAGGATCCCGGCGAACAGGAACCCGAGCCAGAGGTTCGAGACGCCGGCCGCGTACATTACCGCGACGAGCGCGGGCACCGGATCGCCGCCGGCCGCGACCGCCTGGCTCAGGAGCACCCAGACCGAGCCCGGATCGGGGACGGCCAGGCCGAGCGCGAACGCGACGACGTACGAGGCGACGGCGGGGACGCCGGTGGCGGCGAGGGCATCGCCGATCGGGCCGTACAGGTCCGCTTCCGAGAGCAGCGAGACGACGCCCGCGTAGAACAGGAACGGGATCGCCACGTGGGTGGCCCACCGCGTCGCGTCTCGGGTCTTCGACTTGAACGCCATCGGCGGCCCCTGGACCGCCAGGCCGACGATCATCAGCGTGAAGGCGAGCCACGGCAGGGTCAAGGCACCGCCCGTTGCGAAGTGCCACCCCGCCGACGCCAGACCGACGGCGGCTGCGAGGAGGCTGATGCTCTCGGCGTTCTCGAGGCGGTCGCCCAGTTCCCACGACTCCTCGCTGCGGGCCGGCGCGTAGTGGTCGAGCGTCTCGGCGATCGAGCCCGCCAGAATCCGGTTTCGCTCGTCGAGTTCCGCGACGTCGGCCTCGTCGCTCGGCGCCAGGGCGGCCAGAACGAGCGGGATCGTGACCACGAGGACCGCGCTCGCGAGGAGGTTCGCCGGATGGAGGACGAACTCGGACATCGCGATGGTCCCGACCTCGTCGGCCATGACATTCGCCAGGCCGCTCCGATCAGCGAGCAACAGCGCACCCGGGCTGGTGGGGCCCTGGTTCGCGACGACGAGCGCCGACAGGCCGCCGGTGAGCACGAGCGGGTAGTGGATCGCGGTGCCGTGCTCGCGGGCGCGTTCACAGAGCGCCTGGCCGACGAGGATTCCGCCGATGAGGCCCAACGCCCAGTTGAGCCAGCCCAGCAGGAGCGAGACGAACGCGGTCGCGACGATCGCGCCCCGCTGGCTCGTCGGGAGGACGGCCGCGAGCCGGTCGAACGCCGCGCCGACGCGGGGCGACTCGACGACCGTCGCGGAGAGCAGCCAGAAGAGAAGCAGGAACATCTGCAGGGAGAAGAAGTCGTAGAAGCCGGTGCCGAACAGTTCGAGTTGGGTCAGCGGGTCGAGGACGGGCGCGGTGACGAGCAGCGCCAGGACCGCCAGCAGCAGCCCCGCGACGAGCGAGTCGGGGAAGTACTTTCCGAAGGCGGGGACGAACGGCGTTCGGTCGGCATCGGTCGTCGCCGCGAGATCGCGGCCGGTCGCGGCGGGGGTGCCGCCGTCGGTGTCGACGGGACGGTCGCGGGTGTGGTCGTCGGTGTCGTGATCGCGAGCGTCGGGATCCGAATCGGACGCGGCGTCGGCGGGGGAGTGGGAGTCGCCGGCCATCGCGATCACCCGAGTACCCCCATCAGGAGTGCGCCGCCGCCCATCACGACGCCGACGAAGATGAACAGGACGGCGACGTAGCCCATCATATCGCGGATGGTCAGCCCGGCGATCCCAAGCACCGGGATGGCCCAGAACGGCTGGATCATGTTCGTCCATTGGTCGCCCATCGCGAACGCGATCAGCATATGATTCATCCGGGTGCCTGCGATCTGCTGCGTGGCCGACGCGTAGATCTCGCCCATCACGGTCCACTGGCCGCCACCGGAGGGGACGAAGAAGTTGACGACGCCGCCCGAGACGAACACCAGCAGGTACCAGGTCGTCTCGGTCGCGTGCTGGGCGGCGGTCTCCGCGATTAATTCGACCAGGCCCGAGTAGACCATGATGCCCATGATGCCGCCGTAGAACTGGAACTGGATGATGATCTGGCTGGCCCCTTCGATCGCCTCGCGGAACACGTCGACGTAACTGCGCAGCGAGCAGTGCGCGAGGAAGCCGAGGCCGAACATCGCGGAGATGAGGACGTTGATGTTGAGCACGTCCATGAACGGCTCCGTCGCGAATAGGTGGCCGAGGTAGGCCCAGATGAGCAGGCCGGTGGCGACACAGATCGCGGTGCTATCGAGCAGGAAGGCCTTCGGCCGCGAGTCCCGCAGTCGGTGGGGCGCCGCGGTCGCGGGTTCGGCCTCCCCACCGTCGGCGGCGGTCTCGCGGGCGGCCCGGAGCGTCTCCTCGGGAACGGTCGTGACGTTCTCCCGCTCGGGCGCCATCAGCGGCATCAGTACCACGACGACCGCGACCACGCAGGCGACCAACAACAGGTTGAACGGGTGGAAGATCGTCTCCGAGACGGGGATCACGCCCATCGTCTCCTCGGCGAAGTGGCCGTCGGTCGCGACGAGCAACAGCGAGGCGGCCGACAGCCCCTGGTGCCACGGGAGCAGCCCCGCGTAGGCGGCCGCGACCAGCAGCGGGTAGTGGACGTCGACGTCCTTTTCGGCCATCGAGATGCCGACCTCCCGCGCGAGGATCGCGCCGGCGATCAGGACGACGCCCCAGTGAAAGAGCCCCAGCAGTTGGCCGCACAGGGCCACGACGAACACTGCCCCGGTCTGGCTGTCCGGGACCGCCGCGATCCGCCGGAGGACGCGTTTCACCGGTGGCGAGTCCGCGAGTGCCCACCCGGTCAGCAGCGCCAGCGTGGACTGCGTCGAGAACGTGATGACCTCCCAGAAGCCCTCGCCCCAGTGGGCCGCGACGGCGCCTGGCCCGGTGTCGGTGACGACGACCGCGATGACCATTGTCAGGAAGGTCAACAGGAGTGCGAAGATGAACGCGTCGGGCAGATAGCGTTTGACTACCTCACTCGCGACGTCGCCGAGGCGGGTGAAAAAGCCGCGGACTGGGCCCCGCTCGCTTGACGCGGGTGCGCTCATCGTTTGCCTCGTCGCCCTCGCCGGAGCCGTTCCCGATCGACGCGCAGTTTCGGAGCCGATAGCTGTCGCTGAACGCTGTTTCCCGCTGTCATATACACCTTACATGCGTATATAGCCGGACGGAAAAAGGCTGGTCCAAAGTAATTTGCAACTTGTCGGTACGTCGGGCCGCCGGGGCACGAGCGCTCAGCTCTCCGGTCCAGCGCGTCGGTCGGGCGATGCCGCCGTTGCGCTGGATCCGGCCGAGGAGTTCCGAGTCCAAACCGTATTTATCGCCGCGGCCAAAAGGGGAGCACGATGGAACGCGGGTCGCGGGAATCGTTTACGCGCATGGGGACGCTGGGGATCGAAGAGGAGTGTTTCGTCGTCGACGAGACCGGCCGCCCCACCAGCGGGACCGACGAACTCGTCTACGAGCACGAGCCGCCCGAACTCCTCGAGGACCGTCTGGACCACGAACTGTTCAAATTCGTCATCGAAACCCAGACGCCGCTGATCGAGAACCCGAGCGACGCCCGCGAGTCCCTGCTTGCGGTCCGCCAGGCGCTGGTCGACCACGCCGAGGAGCACGGCTATCGGATCGCCGCCGCCGGACTCCACCCGCTCGCAAAGTGGCGCGAACTCGAACACGCCGAGAAACCCCGCTATCGCGCCCAACTCGACCGGATCCAGTACCCGCAACACCGCAACACGACCGCCGGCGTCCACGTCCACGTCGGCGTCGACGACGCCGACAAGGCGGTCTGGATCGCCAACGAACTGCGGTGGTACGTCCCGATCATGCTCGCGCTCTCGGCGAACTCGCCGTACTGGAACGGGTTCGACACCGGGCTCCAATCGGCGCGCGCGAAGATCTTCGAGGCCCTGCCGAACACCGGGATGCCGACCTATTTCGAGGACTTCGAGGCGTTCGACCGGTTCGAACGCCGGATGCTCGAGACGGAGTCGATTAACGACCGCGGCGAACTCTGGTACGACGTCCGCCCCCACACCGCCCACGGCACCGTCGAACTCCGCACGCCGGACGGCCAGGCCGACCCGGACGTCGTGATGGCCTTCGTCGAGTACGCCCACGCGCTGGTCGAGGCGTTAGCCGAGGAGTACGAGGACGGCGCGGACGGCTACCGGCACCGCCGGGAACTGCTCGACGAGAACAAGTGGCGAGCGCTTCGGTACGGGCAGGACGCCTCCTTCATCTCCCGCGACCTCGAGTCCACCGTCGACTTAGGCGAGGTCGTCGACCGGGAGTGCGAGCGGCTCGGGATCGACGGGATCAAGCGCGTCTACGAGCGCGAAAGTGGCGCGAATCGCCAGCGCCGGTTGCTCGAAGAGGTGGGGCCGGACGCGCTCTGTGAATCGCTGTTCCTGCAGACGGAGTGAGCGTCCGACCGCCGGACGGCCTGAAACACTCGATCTTCTCGACCCCCGATTCGTCCGACTTCTGACTGCCGCAAAGGTTTAACTCCGCGCGAAGCCTCGTCCTGCACGAGTCGCCACATGAGTTCCGACGACACCGACGAGCGCCCAATCGACGCGGGGGACGGAGACGAATCGCTCGAGGGACCCGACGACGCCGTCGACGGTGAGCCCGACCGCAACCCCGCGGTCGAGGAGCTCGATCAGCGGATCGTCGACCTGCTCTCGTGGATCCTCGACACTGAAACGCGCGCGAAAATCTACGTGTACCTGCTGGCCAATCCCGGGAGCACCTCCGAGGAGGTCGCCAAGGGGACTGGCCTCTACCCCAGCACCGTCCGAGAGGCGCTGGCGGAGCTCCACGAGGAGGGCCGCGTCACACGGGAGAAACGCGCCAACGAGGGCGCCGGCAACAATCCTTACGAGTACACGGCGATCCAGCCCAGCGACCTCGTCGGCGGCGTCGTCGACCAGGTCCAGCAGGAACTGAACACCATCTTCACGCTCGACCGCGTCCTCGACCGGGAGGACCGCGAGTCCCCGGCCGAACTCGAGGAGGACGTCGAACCGGTGAAGATCACCGTCGACGACACCGCGCCGACGATCGGCGACGAGTCCGAATCCGCTGCCGCCACCGACTCCGAACCGGACCCGGATCGCGACGCCGAGCCCGTCGAGTTCGAGGACGACATGGAGATCGAGACCGTCGACACGGAATCCGAGTCCGAGTCCGAATCGGACAAAGACGAATTCGACTCCGAAAGCTCCGAACCGGACGACTAACCGGAGTCGCACCCGCTCACCGTCGCGCTCGTCACTCCTCGGGTTCGAGGATCGCAGGCCGCTCCAGTACCAGGTCTCGGTCGACTGCTTCGACGGTCGTCGTCGGCCAGCGGCCCGTCGCCGTCAGCACTTCGATTTCGTCGTCCGTGACGAGTGCGGTGTCTTCACTTTTCGCGCCCTGAACCGTCGGGTTCCAGGCGTAGGCCATCGGTTCCTCGACCGGCGCGTCGTGATCGGGCGTGGCGATCCACTCCCGACCCGCGAAGCCGGCAGCCCCGCCCTGATGGTGGTTCTCCCACTCGCCCTCGTAGCCGACGGCGGCGTAAGCATCCTGAATGGCGGCGAAGACGTCGCCGGCGGTGCCGTTGGTGTTCTCCGAGTCGGTGGCCGCGTCCCGCGTCGCCGCGAGCGCCGTCGCCTCGACGCGAGCGGCCGCCTGGTGGCGCTCCGCGAGCCAGGCCGGCGGATCGAAGGCGACGGTCCGAGTACAGCTCGCGTGGAGGCCGGCCCGTTCGGCGGTCACCGAGAGGAGGGCGTAGTCGCCGATTTCGGCCTCGGTCGGCGTGTAGTGACGATATCGCTGAGCGCGCTCTGCCCCGCCGACGAGGACGACGGGCGCCTCGATGTCGCGGGCCGAGAGAGCGACCCGGAGGGCTGCGGCGACCTCGAGTTCCGTATCCTCGCGGCGCAGCTCCCGACAGACCGACTCGACGGCGGCGGCCGTCTCGCGTCCGAGATCGCGGTACCGCTCGCGGTCGCGTTCGGTCAGCGGCTGGCGCAGCGCCGTCGGGTCGACGCGCTCGAGCTCCGGGACGTCGATATCGGCGGCAGCCCGCTCGTCGCTCCCGACGCGGTCGGCGATGGCCTCGGCAAGCGACGAGGCGTGCCAGGCGAACCGCTCGACCGAAATCTCGTCCGTATCGAGATCCGGCAGTTCCTCCGCGAGGATGCGGTCGGCTTCGATGTTGTTCGTCAGGAGCGTCGGCTCGCTCCCGTCGTAGCCGATCGCGGCGACGCCGGCGTCGCCCTCGCGATCGACGACGTTGTCGCCGCCGGTCAGCCAGGCGAAGGAGTTCGGGCGCGCGAACCAGACCGAGTCGAGTCCGTTCGACTCGAGGTACGTCTCGAGTCGTTCACGTTTGTCCATGTCGGGTGCTGGCGAGGGCGGGTCTTGAATCCGACGGAGACGCGGTCGCGCGGCACCCGCGAGCGCGGTCGGATCGACCGTCGAACTCGGTCGGCGATTTCCGACCGTATGCGGTCCGTTCACGCCCGAGCGCGGGTTGGCGACTCGGTCAACCTAAGTACGGCCCGTTCTAACCCCCGCTGAACGACCGTGTCGTACGACAATCACACGCCCGATTCGAGAGTCCGGACGCTGATCGATCGGTTCGGCTATCCGCACCTACTGACGACGACGCTCGTACTCGTCGCCGCGACGATCCTGCTGGGCGTCGCGGCGAAGGCGACGGGGTCGGGCCTGGCCTGCGAGGCCAACTGGCCCCAGTGCGACGCCGGGCCGTACAACCTGCTGCCCGCGAACCTGCCAAGCTTCTATGAATGGTTCCACCGCTTCGTCGCGATGTTCGCCGGCTTCGCGATCATCGGCTCCGCGCTGGCCGCCTGGCGACTCCCAGACGTCGACCGGCGCGTGACCGGCCTGGTCGTCCTCGGGATGCTCCTGACGCCGGTCCAGGTCGCGCTCGGCCGCGAGACCGTCACGCAGTACACGATGAACATCCTCTCCTTGCACTTCTGGACGGCCGTGCTCATCTTCACGCTGTTTCTCGTCGCCACCGTCCTGGTCTGGGCGCCGCGGCTGACCGGCGCGCACGTCACCGGCGCGCTCGCGCTCGGGATCGCGGCGCTACCCGCACACGTCATGCTCAGCCCGGTCGTCGGCTCCGAGCTGTCGAGCTACTCGCCGACGATGCAGCTGACCCAGTACGCCGTGACGCTCGCGCTGCTCGGCGCGGCCATCGTCGCCGCGATGATCGGCCGCCGGCGCTTCGCGGGCCGGGCCGTCGCGCCGCTGCTGGCGGCGCCGCCGCTCGTGGTCGCGGTGTTGTTCTTCGGTCGCCAGGCGGCCAATCCCGCGCTGGAACTCCCCTATCTCGTCGCCGCGGTCGCGCTGCTCGTGACCTTCGTCGCCGGGATCGCGCTTACCCGAGGCGGCGGCTCGGGCGAGCCGTCCGGCGCACGCTCGCCGTAGTGACGGAGAAGTGACGGAAAAGTGACGGAGACGTGTCGGACGTAGGTCGTCGGTTCGCGTTTCGCACCGGATTTTTGCAGTCACACCTCAGCCGAGCACCACGACGATCGCGGTCCCCATCAGAACGGCGCCGATACCGAGGCCGAACAAGCCGTAGTTGGCGATCGGGTTCGCCGCCGTCGTGAGGTCGAGAGAGTACCGTCGACGGGAGAGCGGCCAGAACGGCTGGATGCCCATCGGCGTCAGCGCGTCTGCCAGGAGATGCGAGCCGATCGAGAGCAGGCCGACCAGGAAGGCGAAGGCGACGAAGCTGACGTCGGCGAACGCCGAGGACGCGTCGACGAGGACGGCGGTCAGGGCCGCGAGGCCGGCCCCCACGAGGAGCGCGAAGGGCAGCGTGTGGGTCGGACCGCGGTGCTCGATCAGCGGTAGTCGGTGGTCGGTGTCGGGGAGCGTCGACAGCGCCACGCAGGCCAGGCCGCCGACGATCGCGATCTCCCCGTATCCCCCGAGCGCGACGGCGGTACCGAGCGGCGCGTACGTCAGCAGCGCGCCGCCGTAATGGCCCACCTGATACATATGTATCAGGACAGGAAGCGCTGAATTATAAACCCACCGTCATCAGAACCGGTTTCACGGGCCCCGCGACCGCCAGCGATCAGTCCTGTACGTGTCGGCCGTTCGATCGGTCGATCGCATCGAGCGATCCTGACGGTGGCTGTCGGCGGCCCCGCCCTCGTCCGCTGCAATCGCTACGGTTATGATCGCCGACCGTTTTCCACCGTGCGTGAAAAACGTCACCGACAGGACGAGTAACCCGTTCGGACTGCGACCGCCGTTCGACCGCTCCGATCCCGGCGACCGAACGGCCGTCTTCGGCTACGGTGACGCCAACGCCGACTTTCACGTCGTCGGCGACTATCCCGGCGTCCACGGCGGCGAATCCACCGGCATCCCCTTTACCGAAACCGAGAGCGGACGCGCCATCCAGGACGTCGTCCGCGCCGTCGACTTCGCGAGCGGCCCGACGGAGCGACCGACCCTCGACAACTGCTTTCTGAGCTACGTCCACATGTGCAGCCTCACGGACGGCCAGGCGCCGACCGCAGAGGACTATGCCACCCTCGAGCGCTTCTTCGACGCCGAACTCCGCGCGATCAACGCCCACATCCTCCTGCCGGTCGGCGAGCGGGCGACCGATCGCGTCCTCCGGGAGTACACGACCCAGCGCAGGCGCTTCGACCTCGACATGGCATCGCTGCACGCCCGCGACATCCGCGGACGGGGCTTTCTGGTCGTCCCGATCAGGGACCCGTTAGAGTGGGAAGACCGCGAGCGCGAGGCGATCGTCTCGAAACTCGAGGCGATCCTCGACAGCGACTATCGCCAGACGAAAGGCGTCGCGACGCTGGTCGGCTGAAATCAGGAATCGGCGGTATCACCGTTCCTCGGTCGGTCTTCGGCGCGAAGACCATCGGCGCCGTGCTGTCCTCGACCGCGCCGCCCTCTCGATATCGGAGCTCCATTTAAGTGGAAACGCGAACATCTTCCGCGACTTCCCGATGGCTAAGAACCGCCTCACTCCGTTATACGCCGTCTCTTCGTAGGAGAACCTGTTATGAGTGATCGCATCGGTGCGCCCGGACTGGGGGTCTCGCGTCGCGAATTCGTCGCTGCCACCGGTGGAGTGGCGGCGCTGGCCGGCTGTATGGGACGGGGAGACCAGCAGAACGATCAAACGGAAGAGACCGACGAGGGGGCAGACGCGGACGACTCGGGGTCGGACCTCCCGTGGACGAGCGCGCCCGAGGTCGTCAACGTCGACGAACGGGGCGGGAGCGTCACGCTGCGCTCGGTGACGGCCCGCCACGCCGTCCACCCGATGGACTCGATGGGCGGCCCGATCGAACTGCCGCAGGTCTGGGCGTTCCAGGCCGACGACGGCGAGCCGAGCGTCCCGGGGCCGATCATCCGGACGACCGAGGGAAACGATATCGAAGTCACACTTGACAACACCGACGCCTCCCACCCGCACACGCTACACTTCCACGGCGCAAAGAAGACCTGGGAGAACGACGGCGTCCCGACGACGACCGGGATCAGGGTCGATCCCGGCGAGAAACACACCTACACCATCCCCGCGAACGTCCCGGGGACCCACCTCTACCACTGCCACTATCAGACCCACCGCCACATCGACATGGGGATGTACGGCATCTTCCGCGTCGATCCGAAGGGGTACGGGCCCGCCGACAAGGAGTACTTCTTCACCCTCAAGGACTGGGACTCCCGCGTGAACCGGCAGATGGCCGGCGAGGACGTCGACTACAGCCCCCGCCAGCGCAACCCCGACGTGTTCACGATCAACGGGAAGAGCCTCCCGCGGACGCTCCACCCCGAGGAGGGGTCGCCGATCATCGTCGACCACGGCGACACCGTCCGCCTCCACATGGTCAACGCGGGATACATGTCCCACCCCATGCACACGCACAACCACCGGTTCCGCCTGGTCGAGAAGGACGGCGGCCAGGTCCCCGAGGCGGCCCAGTACGAACGGGACGTCACGAACGTCGCGCCCGCGGAACGCCACACCGTCGAGTTCGAGGCCGACGCCGACCCCGGTATCTACCTCGTGCACTGCCACAAGGTCGAACACGCCATGAACGGGACCGCCTACCCCGGCGGGATGGTCAATGGAATCGTCTATCGGGATGCGATGGACACGGACGTCTTTGCGGACCTCATGGAGTACGCTGGCTACGAGGGCTAAGTCGGCCCTCCCGCTCCTGAACCGTTTTGAAAACAAGCCGCGAACGCGTCGAACACGACCGCCGACGAAGGCGACTGACGGACGGCGAACGACTCGACGCGGCGCTCTTCTACGGCCGCCCTTCCGTCTCCGTCGGGACGTCGGCCCCGTTTCGCGCCGGGGGCACCTCGGTGAGGCGTCGCCGACCCGACGCGGTGAGATCGTACCGGCGACAGCCGATCGATCGGATCGCTCCCCGCTCGTGGAGGCGGTCGCAAACGTGCTCGACCGTCACCGGATGTTCGTCGATCGTCGCCGCGAGATCGACGACGTAGAGCGGCGCCTCATCGGCGAGTGCGTCGAGGACGGCCCGTTCGAGCGCTCGTCTGACCATTATCGCTCCTGCACCTCCTCGTAGGCGTCTAAGAGCTCGCGGTATCTGTTCCGGACGGTCACGGAACTCACGCCGGTCTCCTCGCCGATCGTCTGCTGGGTGATGCGCTCGTTCGTCAGCCGCGCCGCCCCGTAGATCGCCGCGGCCGCCAGGCCCGCCGGGCTCCGACCGCTGTGGAGGTCGCGGGCCTTTGCCGCCTCGATGATCTCCCGGGCCAGGCGCTCGGCGTCGTCGCTGATTCCGAGTTCGGAGGCGTACTGCGGGAGGTAGTGGGCGGGGTCGGCGGGCTCGATCTGGAGACCGAGTTCGCCCGAGAGGTACCGGTACGCCCGCTGGATGGGGAGCTTCTCGACTCGGCTCACCGACTCGAACGCGACCAGCGTCCGCGGCGTGCCGTGCTGGCGCGCGGCCGCGTACAGACAGGCCGTGGTCATCGCTTCGATCGAACGGCCCGGAAGCAGGTCCTCGTCGACGGCACGGCGATAGAGGACGCCGGCCGTTTCCCGGCAGGGGTCGGGAAGGCCCAGCGCCGACGCCATGCGCTCGAGTTCGCCGAAGGCCTGCTTCAGGTTACGCTCCTTGGCGTTCTTCGAGGTGAACCGTTCGTTCCACGTCCGCAGCCGCTGGAGCTGTTTTCGCTTTCGCGCTGAGAGTCGGTTGCCGTACGCGTCCTCGTTCTGCCAGCCGATCGTCGTGCTGAGGCCCTTATCGTGCCGGAGTTCCGTCACCGGTGCGCCGACCCGTCGGCGGTCCTCGTCCTCGTCGTCGAACGTCCGCCACTCGGGACCGTAATCGATCTCGTCCGCGTCGAGGACGAGCCCGCACTCCGTACACGTTCGCTCGCCGTGTTCCTCGTCGCGTCGAATCCGGCCCGCGCACTCCGGACAGTGCGACCGCTCCCGCTCGTCGTGGTCGTCCCGCTCGATCGCGGGCGCGGTCCCGCGCGCCTCGTTCCGGGTCGATCCCTCGTCAGCCGTGTCGACGATCGTCCGAGTCATTGGTCGTGGTCGGTAGTCGCCGGAGTCGTGATCCCGCGCTCCGGTCGCGTCCTGTTCTCGCTCGAACTACGGCACAAGGGGAGTATCAACAACCGGCGGATTCCCAATCCGTGAGAACCGGCGGCTGCGTACTTGATGCGCGAATGTGTGACTGAGACCGCCCGAGGAACAACGTTTATTCGCTCCGAATCGACACCACGAGTAGAGAGATGGATCGTGACGGACCCCGGACCGCGGACGGAGCCGCTGACGGCGAGGACGAGGGTGACCTCGAGGATGAAACCGAGGCCGAAACCGAGGTCGCGGCGGAACCGTCCGTCGACGCCGGCGACGACCGCGTCGCACTCGGCCTGGCGCTACTGGCTCGCCTCGAACACGAATCGCTATCGCTCGCCGACGTCGTCGATCGGATCGAGACGGTAACGACCGATCCAACGGTGACGCGAACGATCCTCGACGAGGCAGAACTCCGCGGGCTCATCGAGCGCGACGACGGAATCGTCCGGCCGAAGAGCCGTCAGTACGTCCAGTTCGATCGAGACGTCATCACGAAAGAGGGAGAGTTCTCCTGCCAGCGCTGCGGGTCGGGACTGTCGACCGGGTACTTCATCGACCTCGACGAGGGCGAACTCGGCCCGTTTGGCTCCTCGTGTATCCGCAAAGTGACGGGCCGAGACGACTAACCTAACGGCCCTGCCGAAGTTCCGCGATCAACTGCTCGATCGTCTGCTGTTGCCGTTCGACAATCTCGGTCTGGCGCTCGACGGTGTCTTCGAGCGCCTCGATCCGCTCGAGGAGTTCGGGGTCGGCGCCGGTCGCGGTCGCGGACGGTTCGGAATCGGCACCCGACCCTTGAGGCGCGACGCCGGCATCCGACGGCGCCTCGGCACCGCTGTCGACGGAGTCTTCGAAAAACGCTCCGGTGCCGGCCTCGGCCTGTGCGGCGCCGGCCGCGCCGTCGCCCTCTCGATCGCGGTTGGGACTGCGATCCGTCGGCGTCACCGATGCGGACGCCGCTTGCGACGTCGCCTGGTCCGCTTCGGCGTCGCTCTCGACGGCGCCCACCGATTCCGAGTCGGCGGTCGCGACGTCAGTCGCCCCGCCGGCGAGCGGGTCGGTCGATTCCGCGTCGCTCGCATCGCTCGTCCCCTCGGACGCGACTTCGTGATCCTCGGGTTCCGGCGGATCCGCGTCGAGCGGATCGACGCCGCCGCCGAAGTCGACCGAACTGTCGCGGCCGATCCCGTCGTCCTCGCCGTCGCCGACGGTCTCGTTGAGTTCCTCGAGCGAACGCACGTCGTGGTACTCGAACAGGGCCCGCTTGAGCCGTTCCCGGAGATCGTTTGCCTCCTCGTTGGGCGCCTTGATCCGCTGGGGACGGCCGTTCGCCGTGAGGACGATCTGGGTGGCGACGCTGCCGTCCTCGAACGCGAGGTTCGTCACGTCGTCGAAGTGGTACTCCTCGTAGTCGTCGTCCCAGACCGCGCCGCCGATGTGCTTGACGAGCCGATTGCTCGTGATGATCAGGGTGAGCTCGCTGAATCGATAGGTCTTGACGACGGTCTCGCCTGGCTCGGTGATGTCGTTGCCGTTCAACACGCCGGCTAGGACGGGGTGGAGGACGTCGTCGGTCTTCCCCGCGGGTATCGTGAACTGTCGTTCGCCGTCGAGGGCGTACTCGAGCGTGAACTTGGTCTTGCGCCGGCCTTCTGAGAGCGTCAGCCGGTCGGCGTCGTGGGAGAATTCGTCGGCCGATTCGTCGCTCAGGAGACCGTCGGCGCGGTAGACGATCGTTCGGGTCGGCGTGATGAAGAGTTCGTCGTCGCCGCCGAGAGAGACGCGCGCCGCGATCTCCTCGCCATCGAGAGTAGAGTGGACGATGCCGGGAACGCTCATGCAGCGCAGTTGGGAACACCGTGTGATAAATCCGTGGGTCCACGTTGCACGACGAAGGTGAGTGTGATAAATCCGTGTGTCGGCGTTGCACGGCGGGCGAGAATGAGAAGGTTAAAGAATTGGTCGCCACTATCAGCAATTGAGCCCGGGTGGCTTAGCTGGACATAGCGCCGCACTCATAGGGTTCAGAGATTCGGTGCGGTTTCGCCTTGGAAGCCTCCGTATCCCACGAGGACCGCCGAGCCTCGGACCTGGGATATGCGGAGATCGAGGGTTCGGAGCCCTCCCCGGGCACTACTCAAATTCTTCACATGCCCACGTAAGAACCCCCTCTCAAGGGCGTGGACAATTCGGTTCCAAGCGTTCGGATACTGTAGCGGATGAACCAGATCCTGCAATAGCGTCTTCTAACAGAGGGGAGACTCAACGATGTTATCTTGCGTCAGTCGCCCTAACCGCTCTCGGACGTACTGCGCCGAGTATCGTATAAGGAGACAAGACTTTGGAATGCGTATCTGGGACGTTTTGCTCCGGTTGTCTGTCCATTCACGAGCCCAGTAATGTTTAAACAATCGACACGATAGTTCAAGCGGCATCAATTCAACTGTCACTACGTTGTTTGCGTCGAACTCTAAATAATGACTCTTCCCCAGGTTGTTATTATATGATATTAGAATTTTTTTATATATACGCATACATAATATCTTATATATTTTCATTTGGGATGACGGTTTGATTGGAGGGATTCTTCTGGTACTGGGGATTCTTGTAGTACCGGTTATCGTTCTGGGACTGGAACTGGAGTTTCTCCTATTGGGATGACTGTTCTTGGTTGACCGTGGCTCACGCTGATTGCTGAAACCCATTATTCGACTTCCGGCAGCAGTTGAGGTTGACCGTCTCAATTCATCCCTCGTGGCCGGTGTAGACGTCGTACCAGCGCTCGTAGCTATCGGTGAACGTCTCTCGAACATCGACATCTTCTCGCAGACGGAGGTCGTCGTTCCGGCCGATAATCGTAACCTCCGATCTCAGGGCCCCGTATACGTAGCCTATCACGGCCGCGAGGTCTCCGCCGCCGACGATGAGATCAAAGTCGGCCATCCGCCGCTGTACAACGCCGAGTGGAAAAAGCGTAGGCCGTTTGTGCGGTCGTACCGAACGACCACCAAGACATTACCACCCTCGAGGAACGATAACTGACCGCATGGCTGACGAACACGAATGCGACCTCTGTGGCCAGTCGTTCGACACGGGAGAAGAACTGCAAGAACACGCACAAGAGGAGCACGAGGACGAGATGTGAAGCGGGAACGGACCGAGACTAATTCCGTAGTAGACCTTCACTCGTCGTTATTTTTCGAGGCTCACCTTCGTAGCGACAACGCTACGTTCAGGCCGTATTACCGACGGTACGTGGACGTGATCGCCGTTCTCTCGCTCGGATGGAGTGACGTTTCCTTCGAGCGCCGTCGACCACCGTCTATCGAGCGGAGCGGATCTTGCTACCGTCCAAATGTGAGTTTGCTGCGCGCCTGGTCCGCTTTTTTCCTGCTGGTCCTCGAACGGTACGCCATGTGCATCGCCCCACCCGTCAGATACTCCGTGTTCGACGTCTCCGTTCGCGCTGTGGGTGATGGCGGTGACTGAGTTCGAAGCGTATCCGCCGATCGAGGCCTACGGCGTCGTCGGTAACCTCGAAACGTGCGGGCTCGTCGCACCGAACGGATCTGTCGACTGGTTTCCCTTCCCGCATCTCGAGTTTCCGAGCATCTTTGCCGCGATTCTCGACAACGAGCGCGGCGGTCGATTTCGGATCGGTCCGCCCGACCCTTTCGAGACGGATCGTCGGTACGTCGGCGATACGAACGTCCTCGAGACCACCTTCGATACTCCGAACGGGACGGCGACGGTAACGGACTTTTTGCCCCCGGCCGGTCGAGTCGACCACCCGAAGAAGGTTCTCTACCGCAAGGTCACTTGTACGGGCGGGACTGTCGGTCTCGAGGTCGAGCTCGACCCGCGGTTCGATTACGGTCACGCGGAGACGACGATCGAACCCGTGGAGAAAGGTATTCTCGCCGAGGGAACGGACGAACGAACGCTGCTCGAGAGCCCGATCGACCTCGAAATCGAAGACGGACGAATCACCGGCGAGCTTTCGCTCGAGGCCGGCGAAACGGAGTGGTTCCTACTTCGGTGTACGGGCGCCGAGGACGCGAATACGGATCCGGACGCTGCGCTGGAGGAGACGATCGAATACTGGACCGACTGGGCCCATAGCTGCGACCCTGACGACGACTGTGCGTTCGAGGGACCGTGGCACGACCTGGTCGTCCGCTCGGAACTCGTTCTCAAGCTCCTCACCCACGCCGAGTCGGGGGCGATCGCGGCCGCGCCGACCACGTCGCTGCCCGAGACCGTCGGCGGCGTTCGTAACTGGGACTACCGGTTCAACTGGCTTCGAGACGCCGGGTTCACCGTCCAAGCCCTGATGAACCTCGGCACCGCCGACGAGGCGAACGACTACTTCGACTGGTTCATGGATCTCTGCCAGGCGGACGGGCCGGCCTCGATCCAACCGCTATACAGCCTTCACGGCGAGTCCGACCTCGCGGAACGGGAACTCGATCACTTCGAAGGGTATCGGGGCTCCCGCCCGGTCCGGATCGGAAACGAAGCGGCACAGCAGCGGCAACTCGACATCTACGGGGAACTCCTGTTAGCCGTCGACGAGATGTACCGACACGGACGGGAGTTGAACGACGAGGAGTGGGACCGAATCCGCGACATCGTCGAATACGTTCGCGAGGTCTGGGACGAGCCCGACGCAGGTATCTGGGAGGTTCGCGGCGGAAACGAACACTTCGTCTACTCGAACGTCATGTGTTGGGTCGCCCTCGACCGCGCGATCGCGATCGCGGCCGGCGGAGACTACGATGCCCCGCTCGAGACGTGGCGGGAGACCCGCGAGACGATCCGGACGGACGTTCTCGAGAACGGCTACGATGAAGACGTCGGAGCGTTCGTGCAGTCGTATGGAACCGACGCGCTCGACGCGACGGGACTGTTACTCCCGATCGTCGGCTTCCTGCCGTTCGACGACGAGCGCATTCAGGGAACGATCGACGCAATCGAGGCCGAATTGGTCGAGGATGTCTTCGTACAGCGGTACAACGGCGATGACGGGATCCCGGGCGACGAAGGGGCGTTCGTCCTCTGTTCATGTTGGCTCGTCAACGCACTCGCCCTCTCCGGGCGCGTCGAGGAAGCACAGTCGCGATTCGAGTCGCTTCTGGAGTACCTGAATCCCCTGGGACTCATCGCGGAGGAAATCGATCCCGAGAACGGAGCGCACCTCGGAAACTACCCGCAGGCGTTCAGCCACATCGGGATCATCAACAGCGCCCTCTATCTCGGCTACGTCCGCGGGCGCGAGGCGTCCGGACCGGCGCCGATGGGAATTCGGCTCGGCGATCCGGTCGTGCCTCCCGAGGCGTGACAGCGGACCGGCGCTCGAGAGCCGAATCGCCCTCGCCCCTCGTGGGGACGCACGCCGTCGATGTCCGCCCCAGTACGGCTCCATCAGCAGCCGATCGCGATCTCCCTCGCATACTCTGGGGATGGACCACGAGCCCAGTTAGTGGCCGTGATCGTGCCCGCCGCGGGTAAACTGTCCCGAAAAGGCCCGCTGGATGACTTCCGAAAGTGCCGGGTGGATGTGTACCGATTCGCGGATATCTCGCACCGTCCCGGAGCCGGCCGTCATCGCGACGACGACCTCCTCGATCAGGTTCGACGCCTCCGGGCCGACGATATGACAGCCGAGGATCTCCCCTCGGGGGAGATGAGCGGCTTGACGACCCCTTCCGCCTTCATCGCGCTTCCGCGCGCGGTGTCCTCGTATCGGTACGTTCGCCTGGCGTAGTCGCGATCGGCGGCCTGGAGTTCGGCCTCAGTGGCGCCAACGCCGGCAACCACCGGAGAGGAAAACACGGCGAACGGCATCGCGGTGTAGTCGACCGGTTGAGGCTCGTCCCCGAAGAGATTGCGTGCGACGGTCTCGGCCTCGTGGTTGGCGTTGTGTTTCAGCAGGTACTCGCCGACGATATCGCCGAGCGCCCAGACCCCGTCGGCGGTCGTGCGCAGGTATTCGTCGGTCTCGACGAATCCCCGCTCGTCTGTCTCGATTCCCGCCGCGTTCACGTCCAGCGTATCGGTGTTCGGGACGCGTCCCGTCGCGACGAGCAGTGCGTCGCCGGTGACGGTAACGCGATCTGCGGCCCCCTCGCCGCTCTCCGGTTCCAGATACCGTTGCGAGCCGGATTCCGGATACGGTCGCGCTTCGACGGTTACGTCCCCGTTCGATTCCGAGACGGCGGTTGCCTCGTACCCGGTATACACGTCGAGTCGATCGGCGAGGCGGTCCGTGAACTCGGTAGCGATCTCCTCGTCGGCGTCCGGCAGCAAGTGCGGTCGTCGACCGATGATCGTCACGTCACTGCCAAATGTCCCGAAAAAGTGGCCCAGTTCCGCCGCGATGTAGCCGCCACCGATCACGACGAGGTGGTCCGGCGGTTCCTCGAGGCGAAGCGCCTCTCTGCTCGTCACGTAATCGACGTCCTCGATGCCATCGATCGGCGGAATTCCGGGGCGGGTCCCGGCTGCGACGAGGACAGTGTCCCCGTACAGTCGCTCGCCGTCGTGCTCGCCGCCGGTCACTTCGATCGTCCGTTCGCCGACGAACCGTCCCTCCGCCTGGTAGAGATCGTGATCCGAGGACGATTCCAATCCCTGCTGAATCGACTCGGAGTCCTCCTGGACGTCTCCGTTGACTTCTCGAACGATATCCGAAAAGGCGACGCCGTCGACTGACGCATCGATTTCGAACTCGTCGGCGCGCTCGATCGTCTCGAGGACCTCCGCGCGGTACAGCAACATCTTCGAGGGGATACAGCCGCGATTGAGACACGTCCCACCGAGCCGCCCCTTCTCCACGATGGCGACCGCCTGGCCGCGCTGTGCGGCCGCGTTCGCTACGTCCAGCCCTGATCCGGAGCCGATCACTAGAAAGTCGTAGTCCGTCGCGTTTCCGGAGACACATCCGTTGTACTGAAGGGCGGACAAGAATCGTTACTGCGCCTGTGTGTGACTCATGCACCGCCGATAATCAGTAAAGACCCTTCGTGGGGAGCAACCGAACACATGAACGATCAGCCCAACCTGACGACGGAAACGGCTCCCGAAGCCGTTCGCGACGTTCCCCCGAGCGCCAAGCTCGTAGTGAAGGTTCTCACTCACGAAGGCTCCCTCACGCAGTCCCGACTCGCGACGGAAACGATGTTACCCGCACGCACGGTTCGTTACGCGCTGAACCAGCTCGAGGACCGCGACCTCGTCACCTCGGAAATATCGTTCATGGACGCCAGACAGAAGGTGTACTCCCTGAACGACGAACAGTTCGAAGTCGCGGCTTCACAGTAATCTCAGTGGTAAACACCTGGACAGATCGAACGGGGCCAGTCGCGATCCGCGCCGATCGGCGCGAGGACTTTTCCGTTCGCTCGGTTGTATCGGACGCATGGAGCGCGACGTGCGACCGCGGGTCGCGCTAGTAGGATACGGTAGCCTCATCACTCCGGCCGAACTAGCCGCCCTTTCGGACGACGCGCCTGATCGGGCGTTTCCCGTAAAAATAGAGGGGCTGAGGCGAATCTTCGATCAGCGGACAAGCTGGCGGAGCGACGACGACGTTAAGTGCGCTGTCGCCAATGCCGTCCGAGATCCGGATGCCTGGATGAACGGCGTGCTCATCCCGACAGTCAATCGAGACGAATTCGCCACGTTCCGAGAGCGCGAGCGCTGGTACCGGCTGATCGAGGTCCCCTTCGGTGATATCGTACCGTACGACGAGGACGACCGTGACCGTCTCGAGCGAACCGACCTCGTCCTGACGACGACCGGGCTGGAGACCGACCCCGACATCGAACCGATTCCCGGGTACGTCGCAGACTGTCTCGAAAGCGCCGGCGAGTGGGGCGAGGAGTTTCGCGACGATTTCGTCGAGTCGACGGCGACGAACGCGGGGAAGCCGGTGACCGAGTACCGCGAGTAGCTCCGCGAACGCTTCCGCGTTCCGACCGGCGCCAACTTCTATTGACGTCCGCGTGGCACTGCCGACACGGTATGGGTTACCAGACGTGGTCCGAAAACCAGGCGGCGACGACGGTCGCGGTCGACGGGCACGACCTCGAAGTCGCGTACTACGACGACGGCGACGGCGAACCGGTGCTGTTCTGCCACGGCATTCCGACGTCGTCGTTCCTCTGGCGTGACGTCACACCACCGCTGTCGGACGAGTATCGGGTGATCGCGCCGGACATGGTCGGATACGGTAATTCGGCGATGCACGACGGCTTCGATCGTTCGATCCGCGCGCAGGAAGAGATGATCAACGGGTTAGTCGACGAACTGGGTCTCGAGAGCCTCACCTTCGTCGGCCACGATCTCGGCGGCGGCGTGGGGCTTCGCTACGCCGCTCACAACACCGATGCGGTCGACCGTCTCGTGCTCTCGAACGCCGTCTGCTACGACTCGTGGCCGATCGAGACGATCGTCGATCTCGGTCTACCGTCGACCGTCAACGGGATGAGCGTCGAGGACGCCCGAGAGATGCTCGAAGGGATCTTCCGCGATACCCGCTACGACGACCCGGACGAAGAGTTCGTCGAGGGGATGCTCGCGCCGTGGGACTCCGAGGAGGCGATCGTCTCGCTTTCGCGCAACGCCATCGGTACCAACACGAGTCACACGACCGAGATCGATCCGAGCGAGATTTCGGCTCGAACGCTCCTCTTGTGGGGCGCCGAGGACGAGTTCCAGCCGATCGAGTACGCCGAGCGACTGGAGGACGACATCTCGGATGCGGAACTGGTCGGACTCGATGAGGCGAGCCACTGGGTCATGGCCGATCGACCCGACGCCTATGGGGATCGGCTCCGCGAGTTCCTCGATGGGGCCTGAATCGGACTACGGCTATCCCTCGTCACACGCGGTTTCGATCAGATCGTCGATCCACTGCTCGAGTTCGTCGCCGCGATCGGTCTCGAACAACCGCTGCCCGTGATCGTCGCCCGGAAGCACCTCGACTCGCGTCGGCTCGGGCGCGTTCTCGTAGAGCGTTCGCGTCGTCTCGACGAATCGCTCATCGTCGTCCTCCGCCACGACGAACAGCGATCGCGCCCTCACAGCCGACGCGTGGTCGGTGCCCCCGCCGGGAGAGAGGGCGACCAGGCCGTCGACGTCGCCGGTCGCTGCGGCGGCGACGACAGCAGCTTCGCCGCCGATGCTTGCTCCGATGAGGACGGCGTGTTCGACGCCGACGGTCGTTCGGAGATACTCCAGCGCACCGCGAATCGCCTCCGAGCGGTTCTCCTCGGGATCGATCGCGAGCCCGAATCGATCGTCGCCGGTGAGCGCTTCGGCCTGGGACGTCCAACTCGTTCGATCCATATTGATCTGCGGAACGAAAACGATCCCGCACGGAGCGTCGTCGCTGCCGAAGGAGACTCCGTCGACGGAAACGGACTCTCCGTCCTCGAGTTCAGTTTCGATCGTGACGTCTGACTCCGGTTCTCTGAACCTGCTGAAACAGCCGGCTGAGACCGTCCCAGAAGACAGCGCGATCAGACTGAAAACCGTGGTTCGACGGTCGATTTCCGGCAAATCCATGTCTTCATCTTTCTTTCCTCCCGTGAATACTATCGTGCTGTTAAATCTGCGGGTGCAGGCGATCATCACGAGAATTCAGCGAGTGGTTGACGGCTGGCGCGTCCGTCTCCGTCGGCATCGACGTGACGGTCTATCGTGGACTTCGTACCAGCGATTCGAGAGAGACCGCTAGTGAACGACAGTACGCGTCTTCCGCTGTGACGCAATGTACGGTCGGCACATAACCGAGGTAGAATTTTATGCCCGTCCGTCAAAGTGGATGTGATGCTTATTATCCACGCGACGTTTCCGATCGATCCGGATAGCCGCGATGAAGCCCTCGAACTCGTCCGTGATCTGGCCGAACGCTCCCGTGAGGAAGACGGAATCATCGATTATCGAGTCACGACAGATGTCGAGAATCCAGACACGTTCCGGTTTTTCGAACGATACGAGGACGAGGATGCCTTTGATGCGCACGCGGAGACTGACCACTTCGAGACGTTCGAGGCGGCGCTCCCGGAGTTACTTGCAGGAGAACCAGAAGTCACTCGATTCGACGTCGAGTCGGCGTCGCCGGTCGAACTATGATAGCCGAGGCGCGGCGGTCTTGTTACTGACTAGAACTCCGAGTTGTGACGGGCATCGTTACTCCCGTCCGACCGCGATGGTGGCTGCCGATGACAACGTTCGTATCGGGTTGCGGAGTTGATGTTTCGATGTCGATATACATGACGTGTATTTCACAGAATACGATAGAATAACAACCCTTAATCGTGGTCGGCAGTGAGAGAGACGTAGCGGGATGGGATAGCCAGGAGATTCCGGCGGGCTCATAACCCGCAGATCAGTAGTTCAAATCTACTTCCCGCTATCCTCACTGAGTGGTGAGTGAATATTTGTCGAGGAATGAACTAATTCCTCTATTGAAGCGTGATATTTTAACAGCTTCCTCGAGAGAGGGTGGGATTCGTACGCGGAACCGACGACTAGAGACAGCTATCGGTCAGAATTCGAGGAGCGACGTGCTGCCACAGGGACACTCTCGACTCGATCCGATCGCGGACGCTTCGGTCCCGCTCGCGCTCGCACGGACGATCGTCACCCGGTCGCAGTCCCTGCACTTCCTGACGACCCACGTTCCACTCCGTTCCATGATCGCTATTCGGCGACGAGCGGTCATAAGCGGTCTGTGAGTTCGCACATCGTCTCCGCGTCGTTTTCACTGTAATAACGACAATCGTCTCGATGGGTCACGTCTCAACCGAACTGAGCTTTCGATACCAAATGTTGTTGGAGACACTGATATGATCGATGCCCCCCTCCATTGAGGTACGGCAGGACGGAACCCCTGCCGTCGTACCCCCACTCCTCCCCACCCCTTCCTTCCGCTACCGGTCCAGTAGCACTTCGCCTGGCGACGCTGCACAACGGCACGCGAAGACAGTGAGAAGGCGCCGATACTCTGAACCCGATCTCAGGGCCAGAGCCCGCGGTTCGCGTGGGCTTTCGTCAGTCGCGAGAGCGCGACGATGTACGCCGCGTCGCGCCAGGTCACGTCGCGGTCCTCGACCTCGGCGCGGACCGCGTTCCAGGCGGAGAGCATCTCGCTGTCGAGTTCGTCCCGTACTTCCTCGAGCGACCACGACCGTCGGTTGATGTCCTGGAGCCACTCGAAGTAGGAGACGGTAACGCCGCCTGCGTTAGCGAGGATGTCCGGGACGATCGGGATGTCGCGTTCGGCGAGGATCGCGTCCGCCGCGAACGTCGTCGGACCGTTCGCGCCCTCGACGATGAGATCGGCCTGGATATCGTCGGCGTTGGCTTCGGTGATGACGTCACCGATGGCGGCGGGGATGAGCAGGTCGACGTCCAGCGTGAGCAGTTCGCCGTTGCCGATCGTCTCGTCGGCGTACTCGGTAACGGCCTCGGGTTCCTCGTCGTGGGAGGGAATCGCGTGGGGATCGAGCCCCGATGGGTCGTAGGCCGCCCCGTTGACGTCGCTGACGGCGACGACGGTCGCGCCCCAGTCGTCGAGCAGGCGGGCCGCGTTCGCGCCGACGCTGCCGAACCCTTGAACGGCGACGGTCGTCTCTTCGAGCGGATAGTCGTAGTAGTCGCAGGCCTCGCGGGCGATGAGCGCGACGCTCCGACCGGGAGCCTCCTCGCGGCCGTAGCTGCCGCCGATGACCGGCGGCTTGCCCGTGACGACGCCCGGAATCGTCTCGGCCTCCTGCATGCTGTAGGCGTCCATGATCCAGGACATCGTCTGGGGATCGGTCCCCATGTCGGGCGCGGGAATGTCCTTGTTAGGGCCGATTACGTCGCGGATCTCGTCGGTAAACCGGCGTGTGAGCCGTTCTTTCTCCGCCGCGCTCAGGTCCTTGGGATCGACGACGATCCCGCCTTTCGCGCCGCCGAAGGGGAGATCCATCACGGCGCACTTCCAGGTCATCCACATCGAGAGGCCGATGCACTCCTCGCGGGTGACCCCCGGGTGATACCGCAACCCGCCCTTAAACGGGCCGCGAACGCTGTCGTGGTGCGCGCGATAGCCGGTGAAGACGTCGACCGTTCCGTCGTCGCGTTCGACCGGCACGGTCACCTCGTGGACGGCGGCGGGGTGCTTGAGCCGCTCGACGATGTTCGGATCGATATCGAGGTGCGTCGCGGCGTGTTCGAGCTGGCGCCTGGCCGTGGCGAGCGCCGAGGTGGAGCCGTCTTCGTCGTCGGAGTGAGAGACTGTCCGGTCGACCGTCGCGGGCGGAGTCTGAGATGACATGTGTGCTACGTTTGATCGTCGATTATTCGAGCGACATAGCGCGATTTCGATACGAGCCTGTCTGACCGCAATTCGGGCACGCGTCGGGCCGCGTATCGGTGGTCACGAGTTCACCGCAACGCAGGCATTCGTACGTCGAGACTGAGTCGCGGTCCTCCCTGAGGTCGTGCATACGTGACTGCTGACGGAGGCGATCATATTAGTATTAGGTATTAATGTTGTATAATGACGTATCCACATGATAAGTGAATTCAAAGGAATTTATGCGGTATCAATTCGGACGGTGGCACGCGAATTAAAACCAGTACGCCGGCGCCGACGGACCAAAAGCATATTCGAGTCTCAACTTCCGAGCGGCGGCGACCTGAATTGAATCAGAACGAGCCGGAACGCTTTGAAAGCGGACAGAGGAGGGAGGAATGAACTTCGCTTCGGGTGTCGTCCCGTTATTGTCGACCGGTATGAAATAGGATCGGGCAGCAACGGCGACCGTCGGTCGGGAATCGGAAGCGCGAGACACCCGCGATCGAACCGAGAATACGGTGGACGAGACCGTCGGAATCGGGCGACCGGGCGCTCAACTGCGCTCTTCTTCGGAGATGCGCCACGGCGCGTCGGCTTCGACCGGAGCCTCGTCCTTCGAGAGCGGCACGTTGTGATACAGCTGTTCGAGGTGGTCCATCGTGTGCCGGACCGAGTAGCGTTCGACGGCGGCCCTGGTTTCGCGCTCGGTCGCCAGGCAGGTCTCGATGGCACCGATCATCGAGTCGAGGTCGCCGTAGTCGAACCGCTCGCCGTTGTCGGGACCGATCGTCTGGTCGAACGGCGGCACGTCGGCCGCGGCGACGGGGGTCCCGCAGGCGTTGGCCTCGAGCGTCGAGAGCCCGAGGGTATCGGCGGTCGAAGCGGTCAGGAAGGTGTCGATCGAAGAGTAGAAGATCGGCAGTTCCTCGCGGGGGAGGAACTTCCGGATCTCGACGTTGTCCGGTGCGTTCCGTTCGAGGGAGTCCCGATACGGCCCCTCGCCGACGACGACGAAGTCGTACTCCGGGAGTTCCTCGGCGGCCCGCAGGATCTCGCTGACGTTCTTCTCCATGCTGAGCCGGCCGCTGTAGCCGATCACCGTTCGGTCGGGATACCAGTCCGCCTCGGTCGGCCGGAAGAAGTCCATGTCGATGCCCACCGGGAGCTGAACGTGTTCGACGTCGCGTTCGATCCGCTCGGTCGAGGCGGTGACGACGTCGAAGCTTCGGAGGAAAGCGTTCTCCGCGGGAACATACGCCTTCGAGAGCGCGGTCGCGACCGACTGGAGCTTGACGCTCTGGTGGAAGTACTCTTCGAGCGGCGTGTGGTGCGTGTAAATCGTCGGCAGACCGCGTCGCCAGGCGTAGTAGCGACCCAGCAGACCGATCGGCGCCGGCCCGTGGCAGTGGACGACGTCGAGGTCGGGGAGTGTCGACGGTCGCCGGAAGAGGGGAATTCGATAGCCGGCGTAGAACGGGTTCGGCAGCGATGTGACCGGGATTTCGCGCTCGCCCGGTTCGTAGTCGCCGTCCGGGTAGACGACGTAGACCTCGTGTCCCTTCCGTTCTAACTCCTCGCGCCAGAGCTTGATCGTGTACGTTACGCCGTCGATCTCGGGGAAGTAACTGTCCGTGAAGAATCCGATTTTCATTCAGATCACCGCCTCGTACAGCGACTGGTATCGGTTCGCGACCGCGTCGAGCGAGAACTCCTCGCTGCGCTCGGCCGCGTTCGATCCGAGACGACGCCGGACGGCCGGGTCTTCGAGCCGTTCGAGGGCGGACACGAACGCATCGACGCCCGATTCGGATCCCGATCCCGACCCGGATACGGACACGGATTCCGACGTCGACACCTTCAGGCAGTCCTCGCCGTCCTCGAGCCAGTCGAACGTCTCGATATCGCGGACGAGGACCGGCTTGCCGACCGTCATTGCTTCCAACAGTGCGATCCCCTCGTTCTCCTCGTGGGTCGGGAAACAGAAGATATCGCCCGCTGCGTACGCACCGCGGATGTCCTCGACGTAGCCCGTGAACGTACAGTTGTCCGGCGACTCCTCGATCAGCCGCGTCGTCTCCCGTCCCTTCAGGGAGCGGTCCAGCGGCCCGAACCAGGCGAAGTCGACCTCCGGCAGTCGACGGGCCAACTCGACGAACGTCTCGAGGCCCTTGCGCTTGATGACGTGGCCGACCAGGAAGACGGTCGGCGGCTCGAGGTCGTAGCGATCGCGGTACTCCGTCTCGAGGGACTCGAAGCCGTCGAGTTTCTCGCGGTCGACGCCGTTCGAGATGACGGTCGTCGGGACGTCCGTATAGGTCTCGAGCAGCCGTCGGTTGTACGCCGAGGGACAGACCAGGGCGTCGGCCAGGCCGTAGGCTCGCTCGAGGTACGGCTTCAGCGGCTTCGCAAGGGTGTTAGTAAAGCGGAAACTGTCGCCGAAGTCCTCGGCGGTAACGTGGGTGTGCGCGACGACCGGCACGCCCCGCGACCGGGCCCGCCTGGCGTACCAGACCGACCGCGGGCCCATGAGGTTACAGTGGAAGACGTCGGCGTCGAGAGTTGGCTCGGTCGTGTACCGCAGGTCCAACCGGTCCAGCATCTTCCGCTGGTGGGCGACGGACTCGCGGATGCCCCCGGTAACGTGGTCCTCGAATTCGAAGTAGTGGCTGATCTTCATGCCGGATACCTCGTGGCTGCGGGCACTGGTTCCCTCGACGGACGAACTCGCCGGCGCGAAGCGGCGACGAGCGGGGACTGCACTGTACTCGATCGGACCGGTGGACGGACGTTACTCGACTTCGAGCCAGGGCACCTCCATGAGCGGGGGGATGTGGGTCTCGATGTGGTGTTCCCAGACGCCCTCCTCGCCGAAGGCCTCGCCGTGGTCGGCGGTCACGACGACCCGGCCGTCCAGTTCCGGAACGAGGTCGGCGACGGCCTCCAGAGCGATCCGGAGATTCTCTTCGTAGAGCGCCAGGGCCGCCTCGCGGGTGCCGTTCGTGACGACGTCCGTGGGGTCGAGTTCCAGCCAGAGGCCCGCTTTCTGGGCGAGTTCGCTGCCCTCGAGCGTGTCCTCGACCTTCGGACGGATCGTATCGCCCAGCGAGGCGAGCGCGCCACCGCTACCCCCACCGGTTCCGGTCTCGGCCTCGGCCGCAGCCTCGGCTTCCTCCTGTTTGCGGATCCCCTTCTGGATCTGCTTGAGCTTCTGGCCCTTCCCGCGGGAGAGGTAGGGCGCGTGGGGCTGCATGTAGTGGAGTACCGTCCGTTCGGCCCGCTCGACGGCGTCCTGATGGTTCCGGAACGCGTCGGCCAGGCCCTCCGGCGGGACCGTCCCGAGGTCGTCGTCCCAGCCGCTCTTCCAGACGTCGAAGACGTTGCTGATGTGCTCGGACGCGGTCCACTCGTAGTCGCAGCTGGCGCCCCACTTGAGTTCGTTCAGCGGGATGCCGAGATCGTTGATGAAGGGGTTTCCCGAGAAGTAGGCGATGTCGTGATCGCCGATGAACGTCCGGGAGGCCCACTCCGGTGTCGACGAACCGGTACTCCAGCGCTTCTCCAGCGTCCCATCGAGGTACTCGTCGTAAACCTCGCTGAACACGTCGTACCGGCACGCATCCAGCACCAGGCAGTAGTCCCAGTCCGACTCGAGGAAGTGCTGGTCCTCCATTAGTTGCGGCTACCTTTCGAGGCGACCTACGTATTCTTATTGGTTCTTGAAAAAGTCAATCGGACAGAACTGTCGTGGCGAACCGCCGTTCCGTCGCGATCGGCTCCGACCGCCGGCGGCAGTCGAACCGGATCGTCCGCGTCCTCGACGCGATCGAACGCTCTCACTCGAGATAGCCGAGTTCGCGCAATCGGTCGCGGGTCTCCTCGTCGGCATCGGCCAGCGCGTCCGCCTGGTCCCCGGCAGTCTCGGTTGGGTCGTCCCACGCGCCGCCGACGGCGTCCTCGAATCGGGCGAGCGCCCGTTCGGCCGCGGCGACGACCGCGTCGTCGGCCGGGTCGACCGGCGACGACTCGTCCGGATCCTCGTCGAGCCGGTAGCCCTCGTCGGGGATGCGGTCCGCGCGGACGTACTTGGCGTCGGTGCTGCGGGCGGCCCGCAACCGCGAGTACGCGCGGTGGTCCTCAGGGAGTACGATGTCGGCCTCGCTGGCCTTCTGCTCTAAGTGGTGGAGTTCGATAACCGGCTGGGCGTACTCGACGAACGCGTAGTCGTCGGCAGCCTCGTCACCGTCGTCCTCGCCGTCGCTCCCGCCCACAGCGCGCTGACCCGGATCGGGGTCCGTGACGCCGTCGAACGCCCGATACTCGCCCGAGAGCAGCGAGCGCGTCGGGTCGAGGGGGACGGCGTCGCCGTCCGTCCCCGCCCGATCGACCGCGTCGGGATCGACGTCTACCGCGTCGAGAGTCGTGTGGTACAGATCGAGCAACTCGACGAGATCGTCGCGCCGGTCGGCCTCGAGATCGGGGTGTTTCACCAGCAGCGGGACGTTGATGAGTTCGTCGTAGAGGGCGAACTCGTGGCCGTAGAGGTCGTGTTCGCCGTGAAGTTCGCCGTGGTCGGCACAGACCACGACCGTCGTCTCCTCCCACTGGCCGGTCTCGCGCAGCCAGGCGAACAGGCGACCGAGCTCCGCGTCCATGTGCGCGATCTCGGCGTCGTAGAGCCCGCGGATGGCCTCCCACTCGTCGTCATCGACGTCTCGCGCGCCCGAGTTGTACTCCTTTGAGTTCTGACAGACGGCGTCGGGATCGACGCCCGGCGCGAACTCCTCGCGGTACTCCTCGGGCGGGTAGTAGGGCAAGTGGGCGTCCATCAGGTTGACGAACGCGAACCAGCCCTCGTCGCCGTCGCTGTCGTCGATGAACGACCGCGTCCGGTCGATGACCGAGGGGGTCTTCGAGTCGGCACCCTCGCCGCTGGCGAGTTTGGCGTGGGCCACCGCGCCGACGCGGACGAGCTTCGACGCGATGTCGCGGAGGTAGTCGTTGTCGTTGACCGCCTGCCAGGCGCTGGCCAGCGGCCCCGAGAGGACGTCGCGGGGGAGGACCTCGAAGAACGAGTCGTGGTCGTCGAACCCGTTGGTGAGGCCGGTGTAGGGCGTGATCCAGGCGTTCGAGGAGTAACACGCCGTGTCGTACCCGGCCGCCGAGAGGACCGACGCGAGGGTCGTCGCGTCGTCGAGGTACGGACTCCCCTGGTCGGCCCCGTGCTGGCTCGGATAGCGCCCGGTGAACAGCGAGGCGTGGACCGGCAGCGTCCACGGCGCGGGCGCGATCGCCGACTCGAAGACGGTCGCCTCCTCGGCGAACGCCGACAGTTCGGGCGTCGTTTCCCGTTCGTAGCCGTACGGTCCGAGGTGGTCCTTCCGAACCGTATCGAGAACGACAAAGAGGACGTTCGACGGAGAACGCTCCATTAGTAGCGACACTTACGCCCACACCAATAAAACGATTGACGGAGGCGGTCGCCGGGTCGCCGCACCGACGGCCGACGAGGCGCGACTTAAGCGACCGGCAGGTCCGATCAGACGTTTCAAGTTCGCTGACGATTCATAGCTGCCATGGACGAGCGTAATCGGCGGGCCCTCCTCCTCGGCGCATTCGGGGCGATTGCAGTCTTTGCCGTCCTGTTTTTCGCCGTCGGCGCGCGCAACGTCGTCGACTCGCTGCTGTCGGCCGACCCCGCTCTGGTCGCCGCGACGTTCGCCCTCGCGCTGTGCTGGCTGGCCGCCTGGAGTCTGATGCTGCGGACCGTTCTGGCCGCCCTCGGCGTCGACGTCCCGGCCGGCAAGTCGTTTTTCGTCTACGCCGGCGCCGTCTTCGCCAACAACGTCACCCCCTTCGGCCAGGCGGGCGGCGAACCGGTCGCGGCCCTGCTCATCTCGAAGGTCTCCGACGCGCGCTACGAAACGGGGCTCGTCAGCATCGCGAGCGTCGACGTCTTGAACGTCGTGCCGTCGATCTCGCTCATCTTCGTCGGCGTCGGCTACTACGCGAGCACCACCGCCCTCGGCGAGCGCTTGGAGACGGCCGTGGGCTCGGCGGTCGCGCTGATCGTCGGCATCGTCGTCGTCATGGTCGTTCTCTGGCGACGACGGGACGCAATCGTCGAGCGCCTGCCGGCCGTCGTCGCTCCCCGGCTCGGACGGCTCGGTCTCGATCGGTTCAATCCCGAGACCCTCGAGGCGGACCTCGCGGACCGGCTGGGTCGGTTCTTCGCGAACATCGAGCGCGTCGCGACCGACCGGTGGCGCCTGGCCGCCGTCGTCGGACTCTCGCTTTGCGGCTGGCTCTTCCAGACGGCCGCGCTCATGGCGGCGTTCGCCGCGCTGGGCCACAGCGTCCCGCCGTACATCCTGCTGTTCGTGATCCCGCTGGCGAACCTCGCGGGGGCCGCACCGCTGCCCGGCGGCCTCGGCGGGATCGAGGCCGCGTTCGTCACGCTGCTCGTGCCGACGACCGGCATCGAGGCCCCGGTCATCACCGCGGCCGTCCTCATCTTCCGGGGCGCGATCTACTGGATGCCGGTCCTGATCGGCGGCGTCTCGGTATCGGCGTTCGGCGTCACCGCGTTGCGGACCGGCGAGTCGGAAGACGAGCGGTAAGGACTACCCGGAACACCCGTGCCGAGCAGTTAACCCGGAGGCCCGCCGAACATCCCCCGACGGACACGAACACGAACATGGACACGGACACCGATATCGATGTACCGAGACGGCCACGTCGGATTCAATGCGTTGCTCTACGCCCCGTTCGTCCCGCTCGTGACCGCCCGCTGGTCGCTCGCGCTCGCCCTCTGGGGGGCGGCGCTGGCGATCGTCACCGCCACCCTCCCCGACGTCGACCAGGCGATCGCGCGCATCGACCACCGCGGGCCGACCCACACCGTCTGGTTCGCCTGCCTGGTCGGCCTGGTCGCCGGCGCCGGAACAGTGCTCGTCGCGCACTCGGGACAGGCGTTCGACGTCGGTGCGAGCGCCGGCTTCGGGTTCGGATTCGCCGTCGGAACCGGCGGGATCCTCGCCCACCTCGCGGGCGACGTCGTGACGCCGATGGGGATCAGCCCGCTCGCGCCGGTGTCGCGCGCCCACGTCACGTTCGACGCGTTCAAATCGAAGAACGGACGGATCAATCGGGCGGTCCTGCTCGTCGGCGCGGTCGCGTTGCTCGCGTCGCTGGCCCTGACGATCGGCCAGCCGATCGGGGTGGCTCCGGCGGGCGGCTACCCGTCAGTAGCCCCGCGCCACGCTACAAGCGCGATCGACGCCGCCCAGAGCAGGCCCGTCGCGGTCATCCCGTGGACCGCGATCCCGGGACTCCAACTCGTCTCGAACGGGAACAGCCACGGGATCCCCTTCGGCGAGAGCGAGTCGATAGCGAGGTGCGAACCGATCGCCAGGCCGGCGGCGAGCGCGATCGATCGACTCCGATCCCGGTTCCGGTCGTGGAACCGGCCGATCGCGTAGAGTCCAGCGACGACCGAGAGCGCGAACAGCGGCGTGTGGGTCGCGCCGCGGTGGACGAACGGCCAACCCCAGTTCGCGGGGAAGCAAAAGTCCGCATCGGGGACGACTCCGAGGACGAGCCCCGCCCGCGGATCGACGTCGGTGAAGCCGCGGACGAGCGCGTAGCCGACGACCGCGTGCGTGGCGAACGCGACCGCGAGAAACGACGCGCGCCCCAGGTCCATTGTGCTCCCTTCGACCGCCTCCCCGTCAAAGCTTCCGCCCGCGAGCGTGGAGTGTATGGCGGACCGGGCGTCGCGCGACCGGCCGGGACGATTTGTGAGAACCAATAACGCTTACATTTGGGACGGAATACGGACGGGTAATGGGACCGCTGGTGCCGCTGCAGCTCGAAGAAACGCCGTCCTGGCTCGAGTCGATGTTCACCTCGGAGCTCGCGTTCGCGGTGCTGTTCGGGATCTGTATCCTCGAAGGGGCGATGCTATTGCGGTTCATGCCGAGCGAGCTCGTCGTCCCGGCCGCGCTGGCGCTGATCGGATCCTCGATTCCCGAGGCGGCCGTGATCGTCGCCGTCGCGGTCGTCGGAACGACGGTCGGACAGTTTTGTCTGTTCTGTCTCGTCCGGCGCGCCGGCCGGGAGTACATCGTCCGGAAGCGGTGGTTTCCGATCACCGAATCGCGACTCGAACGGTTCGACGGCTGGTTCGACCGCTGGGGGGCCGTCGCCGTCCCCGTGAGCAATACGATGCTGTTCGTCCGCGGGCTGTTGACCGTCCCTGCCGGCCTCTCGGAGATGGACGGGCGAGCGTTCGTCGTGCTGTCGGCCGCCGGTTCGCTGTCCTTCCAGTCGATCCTCGCCGGCCTCTACCTGGCCGGGGGCTATCTGCTGGCGTGAATCAGTCGCCGCCCTGCTGGTAGACCGGCAGCCGGAACCGGACCCCCGCATCGCGGAGCCGCCACCTGATCTCGAGGCCGAGCCACGCCAGGCCGGTCAGGAGCGCGACCCCGACGGCGGCGAACTCGGACTGGCCCATCCAGACCGGCGTCGCGAACAGGAGGCCATTGTAGATCCGGTGGGGAAGGAGCGACTCGATGAGATCGCCCAGGTAGCCCAGTGGATCGAACCCGAAGCTGCTCCCGCCGTCACCGCCGCTCTCGTCGTCGACCGTCCGCGACTCGAGCCCGAGTTCGGCCGCGCTCTGTCCGCCCTCGCTTTCGTCGCCCGTCTCGAGGCGCTCGGACTCGTAGGGCAGCGTCGACTCGACCTGCCAGACGATCTCGCCGGACTCGTCGACCTCGATTACGCGGTTGCCGTGGGTGTCGGTGATCAGCGTGTTGCCGTTCGGGAGGCGATCGGCGTCGCGGGGCCACTGGATCCGGTCGTCCTCCCACTGCCAGGAGCGGGTCCACTCGCCGTCTTCGCGCTGAAACTCCTGGACGCGACCGTTCTCGGAGTCGGCGGCGATGATGGCCGGCCCACCCCGGTCCTCGGGGATGTAGTCGGGGTTGTGCTGTTCGTACTGGACGTCGTAGTCGTCCTCCTCGCCGAGCGTCCAGTCTTCCAGTAGCCCCTCCTCCCGATCGAGGAAGACGACCTGGTCCTGATTGCGGAGGCTGGCCATGATCCGGCCCTCCATCTCCCCGCTCTCGATGTACTCGACGTCGTTAATGTGGGCCCAGTCCTCTGGGTACGGGCCGCCCTCTTCGACGGGGAAGTCGCTCTGGGCGTCCCAGAGCCAGTCGACGACCTCCGTCTCCGTGTTCACGATGAAGACCTGGTCCGCGACGATGTCGGCGACGACGACGTGGGTCTCGTTGATCCGATCGACGTCGTGCCACTCGCCGGCGGTCTCCTTGTAGTCGTAGCGCTCGTAGAGGACCTCGACCTCACCGGTCTCGAGGTTGGCGCGCTCGATGACGTTCAGCGCGCACGGCGGGTCGCTACAGGTCGGTCCCTCGCTGTGGATCGTGTCCGTCGCGGCGTACTCGACGGTCAGCGGATCGCCCTCGACGGGGTCGACGTCGAAGTACTTCGTCCGCGTGTTGTTGTAGTAGCGCACCTCGCCCTCGGGCGTGTAGGCGGTAATCGTCCCGGCCCGCCCGGACTCGGTCACGACGGTGTGGTTCTCCGTCGGCGGGGCCTTCGGTACGTCCGCTTCCGACGCCGTCGAGAGACTGCTCGTCGACGCGTTAGCGACGACGGCGGCCGAGAGGAGGATTACAACGACGAACGCGATCCGAAGGCGGTTTCGCGAGAGCGCCGAGCGGAGCCGAGCGAGCGACAGTGGCGAGCGGTCAGTCACGGTTCGGTCACCCGCGGCAACGAGTGCGGCGGCTGCTGGTCCATCGGTACGTGCTTTCGAAGCGAGCTACTAGTACTTTTTCTAGGTATTCACGAAATGTGGAGATAACTCGCAGTGATGCGCGCTCGATCACGGCCCCTCACTCGCTCTCGTCGGCCTCTCGCGTCGTGAGGACAGGGACCGGCGACGTGCGAATCAGGCGTTCAGTGAAACTCCCGAGCAAGTGGCGATCGAGGCCGGTGTGGCCGTGGGTCCCCATCACGACGAGGTCGATCCCCTCCGCGTCGGCGTAGCTCGTGACCTCGCGCGGGACGGTGCCCGTCGCGACGGTCGTCTCAACGTCGTCGACGCCCGCTCGCTCGGCGATCGCCGCCCCCTCGTCGAGGACCGCCTGCAGGTTCTCCTCGAGTTGATCGGAGAGCTGGACCGACTCCACGTCGACCACCTCGGGGACCTCGTCTACGACCGACAGCAGGTGTAACGTCGCCCCGTGGTGCGCGCCGATCTCGGCCCCCAGTTCCACCGCCGCCGTCGCGTGGTCGCTGCCGTCGGTCGGCACGAGCACGTCGGTGTAGGGGAACGGCTGCGTCGCGTCGTCGGCCGCACGGACCGTCAGAACGGGGACGTCGCTCCTGTTGACGACGTAGTCCGTCACGCTACCGAGAACGTACTCGCCGATGCCCCGACGACCGTGTGCGCCCATCGCGACCAAGTCGTACTCGTCGGCGGTGGCGAACTCGGCGATCAATTCCCGAGGGTCGCCCTGAACGACGTCCGTCGTGACGGTAACGCCGCGCTCGTCGGCCAGGTCGGCAGCGTCCGAGAGGATGTCCTGGCCCTCTATCTCGAGGGCGTCGACGACGTCGGTCCCGAGGCGGGTGAGGCTCGGCTCCTTCGTGTCGGCGACGTAAAGCAGGTGCACCGTCGCGTCGCGGTCGGCCGCGACGTCGAGAGCGTGCTCGAGGGCCGCTGCGGCGGGATCGCTCCCGTCGGTCGGCACGAGGATTCGGAAGGGGGTTGGCATGGTTCGGAATTCGACGCCGACTCGCTTACTTCTGTGGGCGGAACGAGACGGGACGACCGCGCGGTCGCTCGCCGTGCGCCGTGCGGTCGGCTACCGCGGACGGGGTTCCGAAAAAGTGCGGTGGCGGCTGTCGGTGGTGGAACGTCGGCGGTGAGCCGAACTCGCGAATCGACCTCAGGCGGATTCGACGCGAATCTCGCCGTCGGCAGAAATCGTTATCAGACAGTCACTGTACTCGAAGCTCACCGACCCGGCGGAGCGGAGTCCGTTCGCGCGCGGTTCGAACAGTCGCTCCAGCGCGTCGGCGTTGATCGCATAGTGGAGCGGGTCGAGCTCGGTTACATCCTCGTCTCGGAACGTCGCGACGGCGTTCGCGACGGCGACGCTGAGCGGTTGATCGTCGAGTCTATCGTACTGCACGGAATAGTGATCTCCAATCGCGGTGGACGGTGATCGTGAACTCATCTCGGTCATTGTTCGTACGTACCCCCCAGTACGTTCGGTGGGAAGTCATCCCTCCCTTCATCAGTACCCGCAAAGAGCCTGATTGTTAACTGTGTAAGGGCTGCTGATTCCGGTGGTTAATCAGTTAACCTCGGACGCCGTCGCCCCCTCGAACAGTGCGGCGAACAGTTTCCGTTCGACGGCGCGAACGTGCTTGTGAAAGGCCGGCGAGGAGATGTCGAGCGAGTCGGCGATCTCTTCGCCGGTCGCGGCTCGGGGCCACTCGAAGAACCCGCCGTGGTAGGCCGTCTGAACGACCTCCCGTTGCCTGTCCGTAAACGTCTCGAGCAAGGCGTTCCGCGCGGGCCCGGCGAGCGCCGACGGATCGTCGGCCGCGTCCTCGCGACGGGCGACCATCGACACCGACGGGCCGCTCCGGTTGATGCCGGCCAGCACCTCGCGGATCCCGACCGCGTCCGGCACGTCGATGATCGCGCGCCCGCCGGACTCGTCGGCGACGAACTCGCGCAGCCGAGCCCCGTGCGCGTCGACGACGGATCCAAGGAAGGGATCGGTAACCCGGAGCTGAAGCAGCGTCTCGGCTTCGTCGACGACGATACTCGAGACCTCGTCGGCGCCGTCGACGGCCATCAGATCGACGGCCGCGTCGACGTCGTCGATCGTCCGATCGACCGCGACGAAGACGAGTTGCGAATCGTCCGCTTGCGCGGTCGCACCTTCGTAGGAGACGCGGGTTCCGAGGTGGTCGGCGAGCCGACACAGCGTCGTCTCGGTGTCGACCTCCAGTTTCACCTCCGTGCGGCCGTCGCCCACCAGCGCGTTCTTCCGCTTGACCGCGTCGATCGCGTACCCGATCGTCTCGCCGAGTTCCGCGAGGGTTTCGCGGAGCGTCTCGTCGAACGCGTCCCGCGTTACCCCGTAAATCGATAGCACGCCGTAGAGGAATCCGTCGTAGCAAAGCGGCACCGCGTAGACGGACTGAACGTTCCGCGAGAGCGCAGCGCTGCGCCACTCGCCGTCGTGGATCGACGCCGCGACGTTCTCGACGTAGACCGGCTCCCGCCTGCGGGCCGCCCGCCCCGCCGGCTCGGCCGCCGAGTCGTCGACCGTCGTCGCCGTCACCGCGTCCAGATAGCCGTGGTCGCGGCCGGCGCGGGCCCGCGGCCGCAGACTGTTGCCGCCGGGATCGGGCTCGCCGATCCAGGCCAGCGAACACTCCTCGCGAGCGGCGAGCCGCTCGGGAATGCCGCGTTCGATCTCGTCCCGGGAGTCGGCCAGTAGGAGGAGCTGTTCGATCGCCTGGCGGACCTCGTTGGCCTCGTTGAGCCGTTCGAGGTGACGGTTCTGTTGCGTGAGTTCGCCCTCGCGCTCGTGGAGCCGGCGGGTGCGGCCGATCCGGTCGAGCGCGGCCTCGGCCGTCGTCGCGAACAGTTCAACGAGTTCGACGGTCTCGGCGTCGTACTCGCCGGCTCCGGTCGAGAGCGCGACGAGCACCCCGTGCTCGCCCAGCGGGACGTAGAGGCCGCTGCGCGCGTCGGTCGTCTCGTCGTAGACCGCGTCGGCGTCCCTGACGTCGTCGTAGACGGCCGACTCGCCGGTGACGAACGTCTCCCAGGCGATGCTGCCGTTGGGATCGAGCCGCGGCGGCGAGCCGAACGTCGACTCGAGCGTCGGCGACCAGGCCGCTGGCCCGAGTTCGTTGTCGCAGTCGTCGAACTGGTAGACGACGGCGTCGAGGTCGAGAACGTCGGCCGCGACGTCGACGATGTACTCGCAGGCGTCGTCCTTCGAGTCGACCGTCAGCAGGTGACTGGTCGCCTCGTGGAGCGCGTTGAGCGCCGCCTGGTACTGGACGCGCTCGGTGACGTCGTTGGCGACGCCGATGACGCGGTCGACGGAACCGTCGTCGGCCGCGATCGGCCGGTACCAGTTCTCGAAGACGCGGTCCTCGATGTGCCTGCGCGAGTGGATCGCCTCACCGTCGAGCGCCGCCCGTGCGTCAGCGCGCGTGTCGGGATAGTCGTCGAACCGCTCGAAGAAGGACTCGCCGACGAGTTCCGCCGAGTCGATACCGACGTTCTCGAGGCCACGTCCCTCCGAGAGTGTGAAGGTCCCGTCCTCGTCGAGGACGAACAGGACGACGGGGACGTTCTCGACCATCGTCTGGAGCCGCTCGGTCCGCTCGGCCAGGTTCCGCTCGCGCTCGATCCGCTCCGTAACGTCACGCCAGTAGACGGAGACCCCCGACGGCGAGGGGAAGATCCGCGCCTCGATCCAGGCGTCGTAGGGTTCGAAGTACGCTTCGACCGTCCGGGGCTCCTGGCGGTCCATCGCCTCGACGGCCTTCCGCTGGAACGCCGTTCCGTGCAGGTTCGGGAAGACGTCGAGGATCTTCCGTCCGAGCAGTTCGGACCGCTCGAACCCGAGCTTTTCGATCGCGCGGTCGTTGACGTAGGTGAAGCGCCAGTCGGCGTCGAGCGCGTAGAACGCGTCGGTCACCCGTTTGAACGACTCGGTCAACTCCTGTTCGATCCGGCGGTACTCCGTGATATCTCGGATCGAGGCGACGACGCCGTCGACGACGCCGTCTTCGATCCGGTTCGTCAGCACGGCCTCGTGGACGTACCAGGCGCCGTCGCCGTGGCGACACGTGTATTCGATGGTCCGCGACGTATCGCAGTCGGCCTCGCGGACGGCGTCGAATTCGGCCAGCACCGACTCCGTATCGTCGGGGTGGATGTACTCGCGGAAATGGGTCCCTTGGAGGTCGTCCACGTCGTACTGTCCGACGCGTTCGACCGCGGGGCTGGCGTAGGTGATCGTTCCGTCGGGGTCGAAGACGATCAGCAGCTCCGAGAGCTGCTCGAGCACCGTCTGGTACCACTCGACGCGACGCTCCCCCTCGCGCTGGAGCGCGTCGAACCGGACCGCTCGCCGCAACCGGTGGACCAACAGCGGCGGCTCCTGAATGGTCGTCTTCGCGAGGATCGCTGCAGCGCCGTCGTCGCGGAGCTGGTCGACCGACTCGTTTTGCGCCGGGTCGACGGCGTAGACGACGGGACACGTCCCGTCGACGGCGTCGAGGACGTCCCGTTCGTCGGTCAGGACGCAGTCGACGGCGGCTACCTGTTCGTCCGCGAGGTCGGCGGCGGTCGAGACCGACCCCGCGACGGTGACCGGTTCGTCGGCGAGCCCCGTCGTCGCCGTCCGGATCCACTCGGAGGAACCGACGGCGAGGGCGCGAACGGGTGTCGTCTCGGCATCCTCGAGACCGCGAGCCATACGCTTCATGAGAGGGGCGCGGGTAAAAATCTCGCGTCGGTTTCAGGTTTAAAGTCGAAATCGGGTTCGAGTTCGAGACCGATTTCGTATTTGGAATCCAATCCGGGTCCGGAGCCGGCTCCGACGAGCGATCAGAATCCGACCGCGAGCCCGTCCTTTCGCGGCTCGGTCGCGCCGGCGAGGACCCCGTTCCGGCGACGAACCAGCTGTGCGCCCCCGAACATCATCGGCGGGAGGACCCGCACGTCGTGGCCCCGCCGCGCGAGCGGCGCCGCGTTCGGGAGCCGCTCTTCGACGCCGAGAGCGCCGTCCTCGCGGTAGCGCCACCGCGGCGCGTCCAGCGCCGCCTGCGGCGCCATCCCGTAATCGACGATATTCGAGAGCACCTGCATGTGCCCCTGGGGCTGCATGTACCCGCCCATGACGCCGAACGCGGCCCAATCGTCTTCGCCGAGCTTCGCGACCGCCGGCACGAGCGTGTGGAACGGCCGCTTCCCCGGCTCGAGGCTGTTCGGGTGGGTCGAATCCAGCGAGAACGACGCCCCCCGGTTCTGGAGCGCGATGCCCGTCTCGCCGGCGACCAGGCCGCTGCCGAAGCCGGCGAATCGGGAGTTGATGTAGGAGACCAGGTTGCCCTCGTCGTCGCCGACGGTCAGCAGGACCGTGTCGGCGTCCTCGGCACGAGCGTCGGGGACGCCGATCTGGGGGTCTCGAATCGGGTCCGGGCCGATCGCCCGCGCCCGCTCCCGAGCGTAGGCCTTCGAGGCCAGCGGCGGCACCGTCTCGTACGCCGGATCCGCGACGTAGCGGTGGCCGTCGACGAACGCGAGCTTCGTCGCCTCGGCGAAGGCGTGGATCCGCTCGGGCGAGTCGTAGTCGTGTTGCCCCGCGCCGATCTCTTCGGCGATGTTCAGCGCCTCGAGGGCGATCAATCCCTGGTTGTTCGGCGGCAGTTCGTACACTTCCGCGCCGTTGTAGGTCGTGCTGATCGGCTCGACGAACTCGGGTTCGAACGCCGCCAGGTCGTCCCGTGTCATGAAGCCGCCCGCCGACCGGATCTCCGCAACGATCTCGTCGGCGATCGCGCCCTCGTAGACGACGTCGGCACCCGCTTTGGCGATCGTCCGCAACGAGTCACCGAGTTCGGGCAGGGTGACCCGCTGTCCGGGGTCCGGGCTCTCGCCGTCGACGAGGTACGCCTGGCGGGCGTGCTCGTCGGCGAATAGGTTCTCCGCCTTCGTCCAGTGGTGAGCGATGACCGGCGAGACGGGGTAGCCCTCGGTCGCGTACCGGATCGCGGGCTCGAGGACGTCGCCCAGCGATTTCCGGCCGAAGCGGTCGACCGTCGCCTCCCAGCCGCGGGCCGTGCCGGGCACCGTCACCGCGTGCGGTCCGAGGAAGGGCATTCCGAGGTCGTCGCCGCTCGCGTCGCCGTCGACGGCGTAGCCGCGGGATTCGGGATAGTACCGCTCGACGTCGTCGTCGCTCTCGAGGGCGCTCCTGACGGCATTGATCGTCGCTCCGGCCGGCGCGCCGCCACAGGCCCGCATGGCGCCGACCTCGCCGTCGGCGGTCCGGTAGAGTGCGAAGACGTCGCCGCCGAGTCCCGTCGAGGTGGGTTCGACGACGTTTAACGCGGCCGCAGTCGCGACCGCGGCGTCGAACGCGTTGCCGCCTTCGCGGAGGATCGAGACGCCCGCTTGAGCCGCCAGCGGCTGGCTCGTCGCGACCATCCCGCGGGACGCGTAGACGGTCGACCGCCGCGAGTCGAACCGATCGAGATCCACGGCATCGTCCATGCCGGGGGTGCGATATCTGGTACCAAAACTCTAGGGGCGGCTGAGAGTCACTCGAGCGTGAGCGGAGCGTGTTCGGCCCGGTAGCCGTCGTCGGTCGCGTCGACCGACTGCACTTCGCGCAGCCGGATGCCCCGCTCCATCTTGGTGACGACAGGCGTATCGTAGTGCTTCGCGTCGTACTCGAATCCCTTTCCATCCTCGCGGCGGCGCTCGACGAACTCCCGGTGGCGCTGGAGGCGCGTCCTGCCGACCGAGCGCGACAGCGCAGGCACCTCGTCGACGCGATCCTCGAACCGCTCGAGGAACGCGTCCTCGAGTTCGAATCCGACCGAGTGGCGGCCGGCGCACATCGCCGCGAGCGTTGTCGTTCCGGTCCCCCAGAAGGGATCGAGGACGGTGTCGCCGTAGGCCGAGTACATACAGATCAGCCGGTAGGGGATCTCGAGCGGATAGGCCGCGGACCGCTCCCGGAGTTCGCCGGCGTGGTCGAGGGCCTGCAGTTCGCCGGTGACCTCGGTCCAGACGTCGGAGAACCACCGGTTGCGCTCCTCCCAGAAGTACGCGGCCTCGTACCGCCGGTCGGCCCGCGGCTCGAACGATCGACGGTCGCCGCCTTTCCGGAAAATCAGGACGTACTCGTGCTCTAAGGTGACGTAGGCATTGGGCGGGATCATCCCGCTGCCCATGAACTTGGCCGTGCTGTTAGTCGGCTTGCGCCAGAGCACGTCCGGCAGCGGCTCGAACCCCCGCTCCTCGAACGCCTCGAGCACGCGGGCGTGGTTCGGGTAGACCCGAAAACTGCCGTCGACCGACCTGGTCGCGTCGCCGACGTTGATACAGGCGATTCCCCCGTCGACCAGCACCCGTTCGAGTTCGTCCCAGACCCGCCCGAGCTGGGCGTGCATCGCGTCGAACGCGGCGCGACCGTCCCCGTCAGCCAGCGCGTCGCCGATGGCGGGATCGAGCTCCGTGAAGAGGTCGTCCCACATCTCGATCATCGGATACGGCGGGGACGTGACGACGAGTTCGACCGACTCGTCGGCCACCTGCGAGAGATCACGGGAATCACCGACGAACACGCGGTGAGTCGTCTCCATTGGCTTCACACTGTCGGCGTCGGTCCCTTAGCTCCTTCGTCAGGGCGACGACGGCGAAGCGACGCGAGCGCCGCGGCTCGAGTCGGTGCAGCGAACGGAGAGCGAAAATCGAGCGACGAATGCGAGTCGCCGATTGCGCGTGCGGAGTCGATCGTACGAACTGTCCCGGATCGGTCGCGCTAGTCGGTCGATTCGTTACTCTTCGGTCTCCTCGGCTTCTTCGGATTCCTCGATATCTTCCGGCGCTTCGGCCTCCGCTTCGTCCTCGGTGTCACCGCTCGTCGCCGGCTCGAACTCCTCGATCGGTTCCCACTCCTCTTCCTCGCCCGAGGAGAGCCGGCGCCGGAGGACCGCGGCCCCCGCGAGTACGCCCAGTCCGAGCAGGAGCCGTGGGAGCAGCGACGAGCCGCCCTCGCTCTCCTCGGTCGTCGGTTCTATCGTCTCGGTCTCGGTTGTCTCCTCGGCCGTCTCCATCACGTCCTCGATGATATCCGGCTCCTCCAGGTCCTCGATCGGAGACTCCTCGAGTTCAGACGATTCGCGACCCACCAGGAAGCCGACGGCCGCGCCGAGGCCGAACAGTGCGCCGGCGAGCGGGAGGCCGCCGCCCGAGCGCGACCCCTCCGCTTCCTCGACGGCCTCGAGAATCGAGTCGCGCATAGGCGAGTCCATGCCTCTGTTGACCGCTTCCTTCACGATGAGCTCTGACAGCGTGTCCTGTTGTTCCGTCTCGGGCATAATCCGCCACGACCACACCTCCGTACATAGTTCTATTCACCGTTTCCGTCGTGCTGACCGACACACCGGACGTTAGCGATGGATTAATCGACCGAGGGAACGCGAGAGGGGACCAGTTCAGCCAAGTGATAACTTGGCTCTTGTCCGACCCCCGTCGACGGACGGGCCGCGTCGCAATTCGTCAGCGGAGAACGAAGTCGCCGGTCGCCGACGGCGATTCGCACGACCAATCTTTCGTTGACCGCGCCTCGCTCGCGCCAGGCGAGCCGCGGTCGCGTGTCCGCGACCGGAAACGATGGGCTCGATCGTGCCAGCGCTCCCGTCGCTCGCCCCCGCCGTTTCTTTCCTCCGCTCCCCTTAGCGGTATAAACGATGGCGGCCGGCGCTATAAAACAGTCTCGGGAAGCCGTCGCTCGCGCCGTGCGTGAGAATGCGTTCCATAACGAAAGGGGCGGCACCGAAACGGGACACGATATGAGCGTCATCCGCCAGCCGACCGTCCTCGGCCGATCGACGCGGCGACGCGTGGTTGGCATCACCGCCGCGGTCTCGGCCGCGGCCGTCGAGACGGTCGCAGTCGGGTGCTGGTTCGGTCTCGTCGTCGGCTCGCGGTCGACGTCGACCGCGCTCGCGGGACTCGGGGTGCTCTTCTGTGGCGCGTTGCTCAGGACGGGCCTGTTCGGGGCGACGGTCAGCGAACTCGACGACCTCCTGCAGCCACGGCGCCTCGGCGCGGCGCTCGCGCTCACCACCGGCTGGATCGTGTGGCTGCTCGTGGCCGAACTGATCGGCGCCGCTGCCGGCGTCGTCGTCGCGACGGGCGTCCTCGCGAGCATCCTCACCGCGCAGTTCGTCCTCGAGCGCCGCGTCTTCCGGCTGCACGCGAGCAACCGCGTGACGTTCACCCCCGTGATCCCGGGCCTGTTGATGGCCGTCGGCGCGGCGACGCTGCTGGCGTCCGCCTGGTTCACCGACTGGGGGCTCTCGGCGCCGCCGCTCTCGCTGGGCCTCACGACGGTCGCGATCCGCGTCGAGGCGGTCCAGATCGGCGTCCTCGTCTTCGGGCTCTTCGCCTTCCTCGCGCATCAGCGGCGGTTCCAGCGGATTCTCGATCCCTGATCCCGGGCGGAGTCGATCACGCGTGCCCGCGAGCGACGGCGCGCTCTCGCGTTACTTCCCCTGCGCGCCGACGTTGTGGTCGCTCTCGAAGGAGTCCGGGTCCGGTTCGATGTCCGCGTACTGCACCGCGCGGCGGCCGAGCGTCACGACCCGCTTCTCGAGTTTCGGATCAACGAACTCGCCGTCTTCGAAGGCCGCGCTCGCGTTCGGGATCGCCGCCTCGTGGGGGATCACCCACGCGTTCAGCGCCCGACAGACGGATCGCATGTGCTCTAACGTCGTCACCGGGAAGGGCCCGCCCGAGACCGCCAGCAGGCCCACGGTCTCGTCCGCGAACTCGTCGAACCCGCAGTAGTCGATGGCGGTCTTCAGCGGCGAGGAGTAGGAGCCGTGGTACATCGGCGAGCCCAGGATAATCGTATCGGCCGCGCGAACGCGCGCCGCCAGGCGCTCGGCGTCGCCCGCCGCCTCGCGGTCCCGGTTCGCGTCGAAGGCCGGCAGTTCGTACTCGCGCAGGTCGAGGAGTTCGGTGCTCGCACCGGCGTGCTCGGCCGCCGAGAGGACGTGTTCGAGCGCGGTTCGGGTGCGACTGTCATCGCGGAGACTGCCGCAGATGGCGGCCACCCGCACGTCGCTATCGCTATCGGCGTCTCCGTCGCTGACACGGCCGCTATCACTGTCGCTCATGCCCCTCCGAACGACGGGGAGCAAGAAAAACCACCCGACGGTGCCGATTTCGAGCGGCGAGGCGCGCCGGCGACCCGACGCCGACGGGCGATCACCGTCGCGCCCACGATCGGCGACGTCCTGACGGCCGACCAGGCGGTGATCGTGCTGCTCGCGGGGAGCCTGATCTCACTGCCGATCGAGACGGTCAAGCGCTCGATTCCCTTCCAGTTCGGCATCTGGGGCACCGCGTTCGGAACGAAGGTGGTCGCCGTCAACGTCTGTCTGAAGGCCGCGTTCATCCTCGTCGCGATCGGCGTCTTCGCCGTCGTCTGAGGGTGCGACGGACGGGAGCGTCAGCCTCCCTACCCCGGATCTACTGCAGGAGGTGCGACCGCTCGGCGGTGTCAGCCGAGAGATCCGGAACGAAACTGGACCGGACGAAACCACAGGAAAGCGATCGAAACCGACGGTCGATCGAATCGACTTCGCCTTACGCGCTCGATGCGGTCGCGTTCGACGACTGGAGGCTGCCGTACACGCCGGCCAGCGACAAGATCGCGATGAGGGCCCCGGCAATGCCGTTGATGCCGATCACCAGACTGCGATCGACGCCGAGGACGTGCGGCGCGGCCGCGATCCAGATCCCGATCAGTGCCAGAATCGCCGCGAGGACGATACTGGGCGACCGGTGTTCGCCCGTCCGGTACGCGTGGAACGAGGCGAGGATCGCGGTCACCGCGCCGACGAGTGCGTTCTGGATTCCCATCGTCCCGGTGATCGTGAAGACGGCCGCCGACACCATGACGAACGCCCCGAGCGCCGCCGACAGTCCGGCCGTTCGTTCAACCAATACAGAACTATCGTCCGTGGATCGTGTCCGGCTCATCGATCGATCCTACGGGACGCCAGATATTTGAGCCCACCGACAATGTTCCGGCAGTGGTACGTCAGTGGATGCCGCTCTCGGTGCCGACGCGGGACTGACGCCAGCGACCGCCGTCTAGACGAGCCAAACGATCACCCTCGCGAAGCGTTTCGGGACCGGGAACGGGAAATCGGCCGGGCCGTGGCGGATCGATCGGCGATCCGGAGCTCGCCGATCGGTACTGGCCGTATTCGAGCGCGGCTGCCGCCGTCTGGCTACTTCAGGCTCGCCGTTTATCGCACTCAACAACGGACTACTTCGTATGGGAGAATTCACCGACCGCCTCCTGATCCTCATCATCGCCGTCGTCGGGCTCGGGAGCCTGATTATCGCCTGGCTCGGCGGCTTCGTCGTCGCCGAGATGGGCGGCTGGATGGAGATCGGCGGCCTGGCCGTCCTGGTCGTGCTGTTCCTCGTCGCGTTGGTCGGCGTCTGGCACGAGTTCAACACCGTCGAGACGGAGTCCCGGTGAGACCGGTCCGATTCGGTCGCGGGCCGACGAGCGCGTCGCTCGAGTTTGCGGCCCGCGAACGCGACCGCCGGGTGGGCGACGACTCGCGACGTCCTTGCAAGTCACCCCCCTATTCTTATTTCTGCCTCGGGATTGTGTAACGATATGCGATATCGGGAGCGGTCGATCAGGAGGGGGCAGCGCCGACAACACGTACATAAACGGCTCGCCGAACTCGAACGCGAGCTCGAAGAAACCAGGGATCGGGTCCGGCAGCTCGAAAATACATTACGGGGGGTGGTTCAAAACGCGAACGACGTTTCGATCGGCGGCCCCTGTAAGTGCGGCAAGAGCTTGCTACTGATTCGTCAACAAAAGATCTACTGTCCGCATTGCGGCTATAACCGAACGATGTAGGGTCCGCTTCGCGTTGTTTCGTCCCAGTTTCGCCGCTCGACACCAGCTGTGTCTCCGTTCGCTGCCAGAGACAGTCGCAAACCCGTGAGAGTTGACGTTTTCCGTCCGCAGCGAGATGAGTTGCTATGGCGTCCGCAGAGAAGCGTCCCGACAGCGAGACGAACGACGTCATCGAGATTCTGTTGATCGAGCCGAATCCCGGTGACACACGCCTCTTTACGGAGAATCTCCGAGACGCAAAACTCACGAACACCGTCCATGCGGTCGACGACGGCGAGGCGGCGCTCGATTTCCTCCATCAGCGCGGCGACTACGAGGACGAGACGTGCCCGGATCTCATCCTCCTCGAGCCCCAGTTGCCCGGCACGAGCGGCATGGCAGTCCTGTCCGAACTCAACGGCGAACCGGCCCTGAACGACATCCCCATCGTCGTGCTCACGAGTTCCGAAGTAGGCGAAGAGATCGTGAAATCCCACGGGCTCGAAGCGGACGCCTACATCCGGAAACCGGTCGACGCCGAGGACTTCGTCGAGTTCGTCCAGTCCGTCGAGGACTTCTGGTTCGCGATCGTCCAAGAGACCGACGACGCCGACGACTGATCGCCAGGCCCGTCTCTCCGTTCGAACGCGATGCCGGCTCCTGGTTCCCTCGATCGATCACCGGTTGTCGTCGTCCGGCGCGCCTGGCGGCCGACAGCGAGTAACGGGGAGGATGAGGAGTGCGCCAGAGTGTTGACGCCACGTCGACCACTGAATTGGGAACTGTAGTGTCGCTTGGTGACTACTTTTCGATTTATCACCAACACACGTTGGAATCACATCTATACGCGAACGGCTACCAATAGTGAGTAGGCAGGGAGGCAGAGCAGTACAGCACGGTCACCGTGTTCGTTTCCAATCCGTTGCTACGCGTGCTTCCTCCCCACCACTCTGCCGCCCTGCCGCTTCGCGTGCCATTCCGGAGCGACCGTGTTCTCGAGGCCCGAACGCAAACGGGTTCGATCAGCGGTCGCACCGGTGCTCTTCCCGATCTAATAACGCTGAATCGCGTGCTGATGGCTCACTACTTTGTTCGCGAAGAAGACCGATCTCGGAGGGTCTCGAATGACGTCTGGGAACCTGCGCGTCGCGCAGAACCGCAGTCTCGGTCGAATTACTTCGCCCAATACGCGCCGCTCACGATGTTGTTTGTAGTGAGGATATGGGGTCGGAGGGATTTGAACCCCCGATCGACTGATATCTCCGGTGCGCCTCGGAACTCCAGAGGGTCATCACACGGACACTGATCAGGTGCCCGATCAGTATATCAGTCTGGAGTGTCGTCCCGGGCGCGGTGCCTCTGGAGTCAGTCGCCATGCCTGGCTTGGCCACGACCCCGCGTCCCTCTGTTGGGGAATCCACCCTAAAGTGGTTTCGATTTGCGGCAGAATCGGGCTACAGCCACGGGGCCCGACCCGCGGTGTCGGTCGCGTCGTCGCCCGGATAGGCGCTCGTCTCGGTCTCGTCATCTCCCTCGCCGTCGTCGGTGGTCGACTCGTTCGAGCGGTCGCCGCCGTCGGTCAGCGCTCCCATCTGAGCGGCCGCGTCGCCCGAATCCGTCTCCGCGTTCGCGTCGTCCGCGTCGCGGAACGGGAAGTCGACGGCGAAGACGGCCGCGACGATCAGCGCGGCCAGGGGCGCCTGGCCGAACGCCATCCCGAGCAGGGACAGCGGGAGCAGACCGAGCGCGACGGCGCTGCCGAAGCGGAACCGGTCGATGTCCATGTACTTCCGGAGGAACGGCCCGGCGAGGGCGATCGTCAGCGCGAAGGCCACGCCGACGGCCGCCGCCAGCGTCGCGGAGGCGACGAGCGAGGGATCGGTCATCAGGTTGAACGACGCGCCGGACGGATCGATACTGGCGACCAGGCCCAGCCCGATGACGACCACGGGATTGGGGAGGTAGTCGCCGATGGTCGCGCTGGCGGTCTTGGCCGCGATGGCGGCGATGACCAGCGCCGCGAACCGCTCGAAAATGACGATGTCGAGCACGCTTCCGATCGCCGGCGCGAGCGCGGCTTGCACGGCCGCGAGCAGTATCAGCGGGATGCCGACGAGCATGACGACGGTCGCCTGCTCGCGGGGCGTGCCGTCCATCTCCGCGAGGATGACGGCGACGGTGGCGCTCCCGCCGAATATCAGCAGGCCGACCTGAATCGCGCCCAGCGGGTCGTCGAGCGCGCCGGCTAAGATCAACGCGGGGAAGACGCCGTCGACTAACGGCAGCATCATCACTAACGCCAACAGCCTGGCGTCACCCCCGACTATCTGTTCGAGGCGGAGAGCGACCGGGTGTTGCGACGTACTCATCGGTTAGGGCCGATGGCCGTGACCCGTGGCCAGTGGGCGATAGGAATGCCGATCCCGTACCGATCGATCCGCACACCAGGTGATCGGTTTCGGATTGGGATTGGGATTCTGGCCATTCGCTGTGAGTTTTGGTGTAAAATTCCCGAACGCAAAGGAGGCGACGGAGTCGAAGCTCGTCCGGCCGTCGGTTCGGGCTGCGGATGCACTCACAGCGTACATACCCGAACACAGGAGCGGATTGTCAATAAACGTTGCGTGGGATTACGTTTCACGATCCGTCGGATCTCAGCCGATGACGGTCATATCCGTACGAGAATGAACAAAGTTTCGACGAGAGTCGACGTTCGTCATGCTAGAACGGTTAGTCCCGCTCGACCGAGGTCGAGTACGGAACCGGGGCGGGACGGAGGTGAGACGGTCGCACCCGGCCTGGCGATCGACGATCGCGACCGTACCCGATCCCGCCCGGCCCCAGTCGGCGTCGACGGCCGAATTAGCTGCTGACGGCCCCGTTAACAGTTCGCAACCGGAGATGTCTCGCAACGTTTTTGGCTCGGGAGTTCGGACGGTTTACATGGCGAACGACGTTCCCGAGCACGAGCCCTATTCTTCGAAACTCCAGGTACCGGAAGCGCTGACGTTCGACGACGTGCTCCTCCGCCCGAAGGAGAGCCGCGTCGAACCCGACGACGCCGACCTCACCTCGCGCGTTTCGCGGAACGTCGAGGTCTCCGTTCCCATCCTCTCGGCCGCGATGGACACCGTCACGGAGAGCGGCATGGCCATCGCGATGGCCCGACACGGCGGGCTCGGCGTCCTCCACCGGAACATGAACATCGACGAGATGGTCGACGAGATCGAGCGCGTCAAGAGCGCCGACGAGCTCATCATCCCCCACGACGAGGTCGTCACCGCCGATCCCGAGATGACCGTCCGCGAGGTCGACGAGCTGATGGCCCGCGAAGGCGTCGGCGGCGCGCCCGTCGTCAACACCCGCGGCGAAGTGCTGGGGATCATCTCGAGTACGGACATCCGTCCGCACCTCGAGGTCAACGAGGACGACGCGGTCACGGAAGCGATGACCGACGAGGTCATCACCGCGCCCGAGGACATCAACGCCCGCGACGCGTTCGACCTGATGTACGAACACAAGATCGAGCGCGTCCCGGTCGTCGACGACGAGAACCTGCTGGTCGGGCTCGTCACGATGCAGGGCATCCTCCAGCGCCGGGAGTACCAGGAGGCCGTCCGCGACGAGAACGATCGGCTCCGCCTGGGCGTCGCCGTCAGTCCCTTCGAGGAGGACCGCGCGCTCGCGGCCGACGAGGCCGGCGCCGACGTCCTCTTTATCGACACCGCGCACGCGCACAACCTGAACGTCATCGACGGCGCCCGCGAGATCAAGGAGTCCGTCGACGCCGACGTCGTCGTCGGTAACGTCGGCACCCGCGAGGCGGCCGAGGATCTGGTCGACTTCGCCGACGGTATCAAGGTCGGGATCGGCCCGGGCTCGATCTGTACCACCCGCGTCGTCTCCGGCGCCGGCATGCCCCAGATCACGGCCGTCTCGCAGGTCGCGGACGTCGCCAGCGAACACGACGTCCCCGTCATCGCAGACGGCGGCATCCGGTACTCCGGCGACGCGATCAAGGCGGTCGCCGCCGGCGCGGACGCGGTCATGCTCGGCTCCTACTTCGCCGGCACCGACGAGGCGCCTGGTCGCGTCGTCACCATGAACGGCAAGAAGTACAAGCAGTACCGCGGGATGGGATCGGTCGGTGCGATGAAATCCGGCGACAGCGACCGCTATCTCAAGGAAGAGCCCGACGAAGACGACGAGTACGTCCCGGAAGGTGTCGAAGCGGCGACGCCGTATAAGGGTACCCTCAAGTCCGAACTCCACCAGCTCGCGGGCGGGATGCAGTCCGGCATGGGGTACGTCGGCGCGGCGACGATCCCCGAGTTCAAGCAGCGTAGCGAGTTCGTCCGCGTCTCCGCGGCCGGCCAGGCGGAGAGCCACGCCCACGACGTCGTGATCACCGACGAGGCGCCGAACTACTCGCCCGACGGCGAGTAACTAGTTCGACCGGTTTCGGCCCCCGCTCCGCGTTCGGGATCGGGTACCGATACGATGAGTCCCAACGGGCCACCTCACGCCAGTTCGGTCCGGCGGATTTTTCCGGTGGTGGTCGTCGGCAGTTCGTCGACGAACTCGATCTCGCGCGGGTACTCGTACTCAGCTAGCTTCTCGCGGACGAGATTGCGGATCTCGGCCCGCAACTCGTCCGACCCCGGTTCGCCGGCGACCGGCTGGACGACCGCCCTGATGATCTCGCCGCGGGTCTCGTCGGGGACGCCGACGACGCCGACCTGTTCGACAGCGTCGTGCTCGAGAATCGCTTCCTCGACCTCCCGTGGAGCGACGCGGTAGCCGCTCGTGATGATGAGGTCGTCGTCGCGCGAGACGAACCAGAGATACCCGTCTGCGTCGCGTTCCGCGAGGTCCCCCGTGAGATGCCACTCGTCGAGCGTCACCGCGGCCGTCTTCTCCGGCGCGTTCCAGTACTCCTCGAAGATCGCGGGATCGTCGCCGCGCCGGACCGCGATCTCGCCGACCTCGCCCGAGTCGACCGGCTCGCCCGTCTCGGTATCGATGACGGCGACGTCGTGGCCGGGCACCGGCTTCCCCATGCTCCCCGGCTTCGCGGGGAACCAGGCGCGGCAGTTCGCGACCAGCAGGTTCGCCTCCGTCTGGCCGTACAGTTCGTTGATCGCCGTCCCCGCGAGTTCCTCGTCGGCCCACTCCAGGATCTCGCCCGTCAGCGGCTCGCCGCCCGAGCAGATCGCCGCGAGCGAGAGGTCGTACCGCTCGGTCGGCTCTTCGACCTCCATCAGCATCCGGATCGCCGTCGGCGGGATGAACGCGTTCGTCACGTCGAACTCGTCGACGATCTCGAAGGCCGTCTCGGGATCGAACGAGCCCATCGGATAGCCGACGACGGGCCGGCCGTAGTGCCAGGCGGGGAAGACCAGGTCGCCCAGCGCGCCGATCCAGGCCCAGTCGGCGGGCGTCCAGTAGACCGAGTCGCCGCGGACGTCCCGTTCGAAGTACATTTGAAAGGCCGGACAGTGGCCGACCCAGACGTCGTGGGTGTGAAGGACGCCCTTCGGCTCGCCGGTGCTGCCGCTCGTGTACATGATGATCGCCGGCGTGTCGGCGTCTGTCTCGGCAACCTCGTAGTCGGTCGACCGTCCCTCGACCGCCGCATCGAAGGTCTCGACGGTGGCCTCACCGATGCGGTCGTCCTCCGGCTCCGCGTCGACGACGAGCACGTGCTCCAGGGCGGGACAGTCGGGCGCGACGGCGCGGATCGTCTCCCACTGGGTGGCGTCGACGACGGCGACGCGGGCCTCGCTGTCCCGCAGCCGATACCGGAGGGCGTCGTCGCCGAACAGCACCGACAGCGGGAGCGACACCGCGCCGCGCTTCCAGCAGGCGAGGTGGGTAAGGACGTTTTCGGGCTTCTGCGGGACGACGACCGCGACCCGGTCCCCGTACTCGACGCCCATCGACTCGAGGGCGTTCGCCACCGCGTTCGACCGCCGGTCGAGGTCGTCGAAGGTGTACGTCTCGCGGCGCCCGTCAGGGTAGGTCTGGTACAGCGCCGGCCGATCACCGTCGGAATGCTTGCCCACGAGGTCGGTCGCGGCGTTGAACCCCGCCGGAACGTCCCACGAGAACGACGTCCGAGCGTCGTCGTACGAGTCCCCCTCGACAGAGATATGCCACACCATAGCACGACATATGATGGAGGGCGAGATAAACGGTCGGGCGGGCTGCGATCGCTGCATATGGCCGGAGCCGACCCGCCGATTCAGAGCCGCGGGAACCGCGGCGCCTCGACGGTCACGTCGACGTCGGCCAGGCGCGGATCGGCGGCCAGGTCGGCCACGAGTTCGCGCTGCGGATCGGCGGTTCGGGACTGGTACAGGGTCCGTTCCTCGGTCGCGGTCTCGGACCCGGACTCGGATTCAGGCTGGGACTCGGGGACATCGTCGTCACCCTCCCGCCAGGCGACCGCGAGCCGCGCCCGGCGCAGCCTGGTCCCGGTGACCAGACGAAGTTCGTCGAGGTCGTCGAGCGGGACGGCGAAGTTTCGGTCGTCGTAGGTCGCGACCTCGGCGGGCGGGAGATCGGCGATCGCCTCCCGATCGCGCTCGCCCATGTCCGCCCGTAGGAGCAGCGATCGATAGGACTCGCCAACGAAACACCACAGCAGCCGTTCGTCGGTCAGTACCAGCTCCCAGAACTCGATGGAGTTCGGCCGCTGGCGGAACCAGTGCGAGAGTCGGGCGAGGGTGGTTTCGGTCGTCATCTGCTCTCCGGTCTCGGTGCGGGACGGCGTTCGCGTCCGGTCATCGCGCCGCGTTCGGGTCGGGGTATCGGTCACGTGCGATCACCGTTCGAGCAGCGCGTGGAGGTCGGCGGGCAGGTCGTCGCCGTCCTGGGTCAGCAACGAGACGCCGACGAACAAGACGACGGCGACGAGTAATGCGACGGTGCCGACGGGGAACTCGTCCGGGTACGGGTAGGTCGCCATGATGCCACTGGCGAGCCCCCCGTAGCCGGCGACGTCCGCGGCCATCGGGACGGCGCTGTAGACGACGTTGACGACGAGACCGCCGAGAATGGCGACGATCGCGCCCTCCTTCGTCGCGCCCTTCCAGTTCATCCCGAAGACGGCGATCGGGACGAACGCCGCGGCGAAGAAGCCCCAGCCGATCGTTCCGAGGATGCCCACCAGCGCGTCGGAGTAGTAGACGACGCCCGTCGCGAGCACCGTCAGCCCGGCCAGGGCCGCCTGCGTGACTCGGAGCTCCGTCCGGTCGTGCTCGATCGGCCGACCGAGCGCTCTCGGAATGTCCCGCGAGATGGCCGCCGCGCCGATGTTGAGGAACGAGTCGCTGGTCGACATGATCGCCGCGAGCAGCGCCGCGAGGATGAGCCCGGCGACGACGCTCGGCGTGTACTCGAGGACGAAGACCGGCCCGACCTCGCTCGCGCTGAACGTTTCTTGAATCTCGCCGGCCTCGACCATCGCGCGCATCGACAGCCCCGCCGAGAAGGCGATCAGGCTCGAGATCGCGTAGGAGAGGGCGGCGATCGGCGCGCCCCACTTCAGGATTTTGAGGTTGCGGCTCATGTAGAACTTCGTGATCAGATGCGGTTGGCCGGCCGCGCCAACCGAGAAGAGAATCCACCAGGCGACGGCCACGAGGACGGCCGTCGTCGCACCGCCCATCGCGCCGAACGGCGAAACGAGAGAGGGATCGGCGGTCGCCAGGTTTCGGGAGATGCTCTCCATCCCGCCGCCGAAGGACATGGCGTAGGTGAAGACGAACACCGCGCCGGTGATCATCGTCAGCGCCTGCAGGAAGTCCGTCCAGACGCCGGCGATCATCCCGCCGAGCATGCTGTAGAGCAGCAGGATGAGGGCGCCCCCGAGCAGCCCCCAGATGACGGGAATGCCGAAGATCGCCCGCATGACGAACTGCAGAGCCGCGAGGTTAGTCGCCAGGTAGGCGATCACGCCGACGACGACGGCCAGGCCGGTCAGGCCGCGCACCCAGTCGCTCTCGTAGCGGACGTACATCCCGTCTGCCAACGTCAGGACGTCCCGGATGTCCGCGAGCAGGCGCAGCCGCTTGGCGAGGACGACCCAGGTGATGAGAAAGCCAAGCGGCGCGGTAAAGAAGATCCAGAGCGCGGTCGTCCCGAACGAGTAAACCAGTTCGGGGCCGCCGACGAAGCCGAACCCGGACTGGATGACCGAGAACGCGGTCATCGCGAGCACCCAGGTGCCGATGCTCTTGCCCGTGATGAGGAAGTCGCCGGTCGTGTGCGTTCGCATGTAGCCCCAGACGCCGATCAGGATGACGACGAACAGGTACGCCGCCCCGAAGGCGATGATGACCGGATCGTCGGCGACCGGGATCCCCTCCGTCTGGAGCGGTCCCGGGAGCGAGACTGGGGACGGAAGCGAGAGCGCGACAGCGTCAGTCATCGTCACCCTCTGCGTCGGTCGCGCCGTCGAAGCCGTCAGTCCGCGCGGGCCGCTCGATGTGCTGGGGCGCGAGCGGCAAGTCCTCCCGTTGCTGTCGGTCCCGCGCCTCGCCGATGATGTCGTCGACGATCGCTTCACCGCCGATGCGGTCGAAGATTACTGAGTAGTAGAGCGCCGCGAACGCGGGCGCCAGCCACAGGAGCGCGAAGTAGACGAGCGTCGACGACGGCACGCCGAGCACGTACGAGTAGCTGGTAGTGGCCGGATTCCACAGCAGCCAGATTCCCGTCAGCCCCGCGAGGAACATGACGGCGAGCGTGCCGACCAGACCGGTGTAGGGCTCGAAGGGTGAGCCGCGGTCGCGTTGTTCGGTCGACGCCGATGCGACCACGGCGAGGATGAACAGCGCCGCGACGTACGAGAACGCGCGGTACAGGTCGAGGCTCGCGGTGACGAGCGCGGCCGCCGCGAGGACGCCGATCGCGGTCAGCATCGCGTTCCGAGTCACGGGCACGCACCTCGAGTAACCCGGTGGTCGTCCGCGGTGACCCGGCGCCGTTCGGCCCGGTTCCGCTCGGATCGGGGCGGCCGTCCCCGTACGGATCGTCCGTCATCATCCCGTTCGGTACGACCGCGAATTATGGTATCACCCACCGTGACCATATATTGCATACCAAACCACGAACTGCTATTTGAATGGTTCGACGGTATTGGGGCTCCGGCCGAGTAAAGACGCCAGTAGACAAGTGGTGTGCGAATAAAACGCGGCTTATCCGATCGTCGAACGGTACGTCCGCGAGGATGGGCCTAGACGGTCATGGACGGCGTCGTGAACGCCCCCTCGTCGAGTTCGGGGTCGTATTCCTCGATCGCCTGTCGGACGATGGTGTACACGGCCCGCTTGCTCCAACGGGCGGTGTTAAGGTGGAGGTCGTAGAACTCGCGGTCGTCGATGTCGATCTCGTAATAGGATTCGTAGCGACCGGCCTCGCTGACCTCGCGGACCCGCATCTCCGCCTCGGTCTCCATGCGGTCCTCGATGCGGTCCAGGCGAACCTCCTCGGGCGCGTCGAGCCAGATCCGCAGGTCCGCGCGGTCGCCGGCCAGCCAGCCCGCCAGGCGTGACTCGAGGATGAAGGGCTTGTTGGCCATCCCCCATTTCTCGGCGATCTGCTGGAGGCGCTGGTCCAGCGCGCGGTCGATCTCGTCGGACTCCTCGGCCTTGGCGGTGAGCTGGTTGAGACTCATGTCCCGGTCCTCGGCGAGTTCGCGGAAGATGTCGCCGCCGGAGACGTACGGACAGCCGATCGCGTCGGCGAGGCGTTCACACAGCGTCGTCGCGCCACAGCCCGGTGGCCCGGAGACGGTGATGAAAAGCGTCGTGTCGAGTTCCTCGATCGAACTGTCGTGCGCAGCCATACGTGGATGCTCTCGGCCCCTCCTGAAAAGGTTCCGGCTACGACCCCGGGTGCGAGTCGTCGGCGCGGTGGTGCCCGGCCGGGAACGGCCCCGAGCCGGCAGTTTCGATTCCGAGTACGATCGACGACCCGGAAGAGTAACGCCTACGGTCGCGCGCCCCCGAAGGCCGCACGTGAACCGCCGTACGGTACTTCGAACCGCCGGGGTAACCGCCGTCGCGGGGCTCTCGGGCTGTATCGAGGCCCTTCAGGAACACTACGAGGGCAGTTTCCAGGGCCTGGTCCCCATCGAGATCCACAGCGAAGCCGATCACCACTACAACGTTATCCTCGAGGCCTACGCAGTGGACGAAGACCGCCAGACCTACGACGAGAGCTACACGGTGCGGGCCGGCGAGACGGCCTCGCCGCCGCATCTAGACGCGGCCGAGCAACGCTTCCGCGCGACGAAGATGGAACGCGAGACCGACGAACAGCTCACGAAGGAAGCGACCGTCACGCCGAACGTCGATCTCATCTCCGTTCGGCTCACCGACGACGATCTGATCCTCGATGTCGAACGCGGCGAGGAGGACGACGAGCCGGCACCCGAATCCGAGCCGAGCAGGTTCGACGAGTAACGCTCCCGACTCGACCGGCCCGTCCGCTCCGCCGCGGTCGTCTCCGGGCGCCACCGGGCTCGAACGACCGGAACGAACCCGAACTGACTCTGCGATCAGGGATACGGGTGGAACGACCGGTCGAGCCGCGGCTCGAAGCCCAGGTCGACCGGGACCGTCCGCGCCCGTTTGCCGAAGAACGGCTCGCCGGTGAACAGCGGTTGCGCGCCGGGAACGACGACCCGAACCGCCTCGAAGCCGATCGACTCGACGTCTCGGGTCGTCAACCGCGCCGCGTACGGCGTCAGGCCGGCGTCGGCCGTCCGCTCGCACAGCGCGTCCAACAGATCGACGCCCGTCGGCACGGAATCCGGACCGACGCTCGCCGCGGGCACCATCTGGTCGATGTCGACGAACTCCCGTGCCCGCTCGGGGAAGGCGGCGTAGTCGCCGATCGCACCGCCCGCGGAGTCGGCCTCCTCGGGCCCGAGGTTCCGCAGTTCCATCCAGTTCTGAATCGCCTCCGCGAGTGCCGACTCCGCGGCCGCCGCGGCGTCTACTCCGGCCGCCGAGCCGGCCGCGAAGGCCGGCCAGGCGTCGCCGGCCGGCGAGACGGGTACGCCCCCGGAGAGTTCGTCCAGATCGCGGTGGACCGCCACGGCCACGACCGGCACGTCGACGTCTTGGGTGACCAGCAGCGGCGTCACCGACAGCCCCTCGCTCCGGGCGCGGCGCGCGAGCCGCTCGAATCCCAGCGTTTCGACGGACAGCCCGAGCGGTTCGAACGTCGAGTACCAGGCGAGCATGGTCGCGTCGCGCTCGATCACCTCCGTCAGCCCGGCCGCGAGGGCGTCGACCGTCGAGGAGCCCAGTCCCAGCCCGGTCGTGATCGGCGGGACCAGGGACTCGCCGGGCTGGGGGAACTGGACCGCCGCGGCGGGCAGGTGGACGGATTCGCCGGTGGCAAGGTCCTCGCCGGGTACCCAGCGGTGCTCGTCGCTCGGATCGTACGCGGGCGCGTCGTCCGGCCGGACGAGATCCGTCGGGGTGACCGCGTTCTCGAGGTCGGTCTCGCTCGCGCGGACGAAGTCGTCCTCGCGGTAGACGCCGGCGCAGTAGCGCTCGAGGCCCTCGCCGACGGCCTTCATCAGCGCGGCGTTCCAGTCGTCGGCGACGCCGGCCGCCTGGCGGGGCGCGCTCGCCGCGCTGTAGGCCGTCGTGTCCGCGACGGTCGCCAGGTAGTAGGGCGCGGGGAACGACTCGATCTCGCCGATGCTCGCGATGGGACCGACACGGTCGTCGATCGCCGCCTCAGCGTGCTCGACCGCGGCGTCGAGGTCGAGGGAGTCGGCGTCGCGATCGAGGCTCTGGTCGCGCCCGCCGTCCGCACAGTCACAGCCCGGGACCGGGAGAAAGCGTCGCCTGGCGTGGGGCACTTCGCGGACGTGGCCGACGATCGACCGCTCGTCGCCCGAGAGGACGCGCACACACTCCCGGCCGGCGATTGCGCCGGCGAGCCGCGCCGCGCTGCGGTCGGCCTGCGGGCCGTCGGCTCGCTGCCCGTCCGCGAGATTCGATGCGACGCGCGCGCTGAGACAGTCGAAACAGCCCGTCGCGGGCGCGAAGCCGGCAACGGCGGCGTCGACGCCGTCGATCGGCTGGCCGCCGACCCCGCCGATCTCGACGGCGAGCCAGGGCGTGTCCCCCTCGCGCGCCGCCTCGTTCGCCCGCTCGAACGTCGCCGCGCCGGCGACGTCGCTCACGATCGCGAATCGGGCGTCACTGAGCGCCTCCGGGGTCGCGTCTGCGACGGTAACGTCGACGTCCCCGAGCGCGGCGACGACGGCCTGGCGGACCGGATCGTCGCCGACGACGTGTACTTGCATATCCGAACGCTCACAGGCGGACGGCAAAAGAGTCGCGCTCGATTTCCGTCTCGGACCGGGCCGGGTTTGGTCAGTCCCCCTCGTTGTCGTCCGACGCCTGGCGCGTCTCCGCGATGTCGATAGTCTCGCCCGAGTCCGACGGCATGTCCTCGCCCTCCTGGATCTCCTGGGCCTCCTGTTCCATCGCTTCGACGTCCATCTCGGCCTCTTCGCCGATCTCGCCGATGATGTCGGCGATGTCGTCGAGGCCGATCAGTTCGCGGGTCTCCTCGTCGAATTCGAGACTTTCGAGATCGGTCCCATCTTCCTCGACGTCGCTGCCGGAGAGATGCTTGCCGTAGCGGCCGACCAGGGAGGTCAGTTCCTGGGGCAGGACGAACGTCGTCGACTCGCCCTGGCCGATCTCGGAGAGGGTCTCCATCCCCTTGTCGATGACCGCGCGTTCGCCCATCGATTCCGCGGAGCGAGCGCGGAGGACGGTCGAGATCGCGTCACCTTGGGCTTCGAGGATCTGGCTCTGCTTCTCGCCCTGCGCGCGGATGATGTTCGATTGCTTGTCCCCTTCCGCCTGCTCGACGGCGCTGCGGCGTTCACCCTGGGCTTCGAGGATCATGGCGCGCCGGCGGCGCTCGGCGGAGGTCTGTTCCTCCATCGCGCCCTTGACGCCCTGCGAGGGGGTAACCTCGCGGACCTCGACGCTCTCGACGCGGATCCCCCACTCGTCGGTCGGTTCGTCCAGTTCCTGGCGGATCCGCTCGTTGATCATCTCCCGCCTGGAGAGCGTGTCGTCCAGCTCCATGTCGCCGATGACCGCGCGCAGGGTGGTCTGGGCCAGGTTCGAGACCGCCCGTTGGTAGTCGTCGACCTCGAGGAACGCGCGCCTGGCGTCCATCACCCTGATGTAGACGACGGCGTCGGCCGTGACCGGCGAGTTGTCGCGGGTGATCGCCTCCTGGCTCGGCACGTCGATCGTCTGGGTGCGCATGTCGAAGGTGTACACCCGCGAGACGAACGGCGGCACGATGTTCAGCCCGGGCTCGAGCAGCTTGCGGTACTCCCCGAGAATGGTGAGCGCGCCCCTGTCGTAGGCGTCGACGATTTCGACCATCGACCAGACGGTCGCGACCGCGACGACGAGCACGAGCGCGCCGACGAGGAGCAGCGGGTCGTCGGCCTGCAGTTGCAGGGGGGCGAGTTCGAGCGATCCCATTACGTGTGGTACGGTATCGAGGCGAATAACACTTGGCCACGTGCGAAACCGGTCGCGGTCAGATCAGCAAGGGAAAACGAGGCGGGTGACCCGGTCCGCGTCGAGACGATCCGTGCGACCGCGGCCGGAGTCAGTCGTGGGTCGCCGACGCTCGATCGACGTAAACGAGTTCGTCCGCCGACTCCAGCAGGCGGACGCCCCACGTGACGGTGACCGGAACCAGCGCGGTCGTGAAGATCGCGATGAAGACTAGGATCGAGAACATCGACTGATCGATGACGCCGGCGCTGAGGGCGACCTGGGCGATGATGATCTCGACGGTCCCCCGACCGTTCATCCCGAAGCCGACAACCAGGCCCTCGCGGGAGGACAGCGACGTCGGCAGGGCGAACAGCCACGAGCCGATGATCTTCCCGAGGAAGGCGATCGCAACCAGGACGGTCAGCACGATCAGCGAATCCGAGAACACCGAGAAGGTGATCTGGAAGCCGACCGTGACGAAGAAGATCGGCGCGAACAGCCCCATCGCGAGGTCGTAGATGACCGTGTGCATGTGTTCGTACAGGTCGGGCTCGACGTCGGCCTGGCGGAGGAACATCCCCGCCATGAAGCCGCCGATGATCATGTGTAAGTCAGCCAGCGTCGCCAACTGGGCGAACAACAGGGAGACCAACAGGGCGAACGTGAACGCGGTCGTCCGGTCGACGAACCCGTACCGCTCGCGCTGGCGTTCGATGTAGTGCCACGCGACCGGCAGGAACCGATACCCGATCAGAAGCGTTACGGCGAAGAAGCCGACCGCCTGGAGTATGATGATGGCGAGTTCGGTCGCGTCGAACGTACCGGCGGTCACGTAGCTATCGACGCCCGCGAACGCGACGAGCACGCCCACGTCGGAGGCGAGCGCGCCGCCGAGTAACACGTTCGCGATCCGCGTATCGAGCAACTCGAGGTCCGCGAGGATCCGCGACTTGGTGGCCAGCGACGTCGCGGCCATGGCCAGGCCCAGGAACAGGGCCGCGCCGACGGACACGTCGAGCAAGACCCCGGCCGCGTAGCCCATTCCGAACGGAATGACGAAGGCGCCGAAGGCGATCAGCAGCGACTGGGCGCCCAGGCGGAACAGCTCACGGAGGTCGACTTCCATCCCGACGTAGACCATCAGGAGGAACACGCCGAGTTCGGACAGCACCGTGAGCAACTCCGAGGGGTGCAAGACCCCGAGCAGCGCGGGTCCGAAGGCGATGCCGGCGAACAGTTCGCCCATCATCGTCGGATAGCCAAAGCGCTCGGCGATCGCGCCGAACACCCACGCGACCGTGAGGACGAGCAGGAGGCTCATGACGTCGATCCCGACGGCTTCAACCATCGATCACCACCTCGCTCCGTCCGTAGGATAGTTGCGTCGCTGTTCCCGTCGATCGACCCGCCAGCGGCGGCTCCAACTCAATACGCCCATAGTAACTCGACTCGGTCGGATACGTAGTTTCATAGGTACTTTATTGATGTGATACGGTTGTCAGTCGTGTCAGTCGTCGGCACCGGCGTCGGTCGCTCCGATCTCGAGGTCGTCGCCGAGTTGGGCGCCGGGAGGCCCCTCGGTGACGTCGGCCGTGCGCCAGGTGCCCCGTCGGTACCAGGCGAACGCGAGGCCGGCACCGAGGACGTTCGAGACGGCGAACGCGATCCAGATGCCGCGGTACCCGATCGTCATTTGCGAGAGCCCGGCGGCGACCGGGAGCCGGACGAGGCCGTAGATGACGAGGACGATCCCCGCTGCGGTGAGAGTCTTTCCGGCACCGCGGAAGCTGCCGTTGTACGAGCGCATCACGCCGATGAACCCGAACGTCGGCGCGACGTACCGGAGGAAGGACACGCCGATGTCGACGACCTCGGGATCGGTCGTGAACACGGCGACGATCGGTCGCGCCCCGATCCAGGCGACAATGCCGAGCGCGCCCAGGATGACGAACATCGTGCGGGCGGCGAAGTCGGCGGCGGCCTGTGCGCGGTCCGGTTCGTCCGCGCCCATGTTCTGACCGGTCATCGTCTCGACGCCGCGGGCGACCGCGACCGCGGGGAGGAAGATAACCGAGAACACCCGCGTGCCGACGCCGTAGGCGGCGACGACCGTCGTCGGGAACAGGCCGACGATGACCAACAGCAGATTGATCGATAGCGCCCGGCCCATCCCCTCGACGGAGGCCGGCACGCCGAGCCTGACGAGTCGCTTCGCAAAGGAGAGGTCCGGTCGCATCTGTCGGAGCCGGATCCGAACGCCCCGGGTCCCCTGGAACATGATCGCCAGGCCGACGACGAGCGCGAGCCCGCGCGAGAAGACGGTCGCGACCGCCGCGCCCTGAATGCCGAGTTCGGGGAACGGTCCCCAGCCGAAGATCAGGAACGGGTCGAGGACGACGTTGACCAGCACCGAACCGAACATCACGAGCATCGGTGTGATCGTGTCCCCGTAGCCTCGCATGAGCGCGATGAAGACGAAGAACCCGAACATGAACGCCAGGCCGAGCGAGATGACCTGCATGTAGGCGGTAGCCAGGGGTAACACCTCCGCCGAAGCGCCCAGGAGTTCGAGCAGGGGCTCGACGATCCCGTAACCGACGAGTCCGATGAGTGTGGCGCCGATCAGCGACAGCGCGACCGTCTGCGAGGCGGCGTACTCCGCGTCGGCCTCCTCGCCTGCACCGACGTGTTGGGCGACCAAGACGCTGCCGGCGACCGAGAGCCCCATTCCGACGGAGATGAGCAGGAAGACCATCGGGAACGCGAAGCTGATCGCCGCGAGCGCGTTCGTGCTGTACTGGCCGAGCCAGAACGTGTCGATGAGGTTGTAGGCGGTCTGCAGCAGGTTCGTCACCACGATCGGCAGGGAGAGGTAGAACAGCGGCTTCGCGATGCCGCCCGCCGTCAGATCGACCTCGTCGGGACCCTTGAACAGGCCGGAAACCCGATCGATCTGATAGCCGAACCACGTCACCAGGCGCCCGAGTAGGCTCATCGGTCCGCCTCCGACCCGTCCATCTCGCCGGTCGACGACGGCGCCCCGTCGCGCTCACCGTCCACTCGTAGGGTCTCGTCGATGTACTCGTGGAAGAACTCCTTCGTCCGTGCGGGCGACCGGTCGACCGCGACCGCTCGCGTCTGCGCGCCGTGGAAGACCGTCACGAGGAAGTCGGCTATCTCGTCGGGATCGACACCCTCGCGGAGCTGCCCGGCCTCGATGCCGTCCGCGACGAGCTCCGCGATCCGGTCGTGCAACGCCCGGTCGAATTCGTCGAGCTGCTCCCGGTAGGCCTCGTTGTACGGCGCCTGGGCCTTGATCTCGAGCATCGCCATCCGGAACTCCTCCGCGGAGTCCTCGTCGGACGGCGTCAGAAGTTCCTCTAAGAATTCGTGAAGCCGTTCGGCCGGCGTCCCGCCGGGCACGGTCTCGGTCCGCTCCTCGAACTGGGTCAGAAGATACTCCAGAAAGGACTCGAGGAGGTCCCGTTTCCCATCGAAGTGGTAGTGTAGGGTCCCTTTGCTCTTCGTCGACTCCGCGGCGATGTCCTGCATCGTCAACTCCGCGTAGCCGTGTTTACACAGCGCGCGATACGTCGCCTCCATGAGATCGTCCTTCGTCGCATCCGTCATTCAGAAAGATCCTGTTCTGACTTACTGACTGGCCAGTCAAAAGGCCTTCGCCATCGAAACCGATAGCCGCGGGTTGAGCGAAAATCGCCCTGCGAGCCGCCGTATGCCGGCGCTGGACAAGGTCCGCTCGTCGTCGAAAATCGGATCGGAACCGGGCCCGTCAAACCGGACGAGTTACCGGCTGCGGATCGCCTCGATCCGGTCAGTCCCTGTCGCGGAGTCGCTCGAGGACCTCCCGCGCGTTCTCGACCGCTTGGGCTTTCTTCGCCGGATAGGCTTCGACCTTCCCGCGGAAGGTGATGCCGTCACCGAGACGAACCTCCCCCTGGAAGGCGGCCTGCTTGTCCAGGCGCAGGAAGAGTTCGGTGTTCTCGGTGACCCGCTCGTCGAGTTCGTCGATCAAGTTTTCGAACGACTCGAGGTCGGCCAGGCGGGAGAGGACGTGGCGGACGTCGTCGGCGTTCTCGACGCGGGCCGAGAGGACGAGGATACGGTCGCCGTAGTGGCCCTCGCTCTCGACGCGCTCGATCTCGAACGGGTCGTCTTCGTCGTCGCGGTCGGGGAGGAAGGTTCGAAGCGCTTCCTCGACGCGCTTTTCGTCCTCGGTGGCGTAGCAGAACGTCCGTAAATCGACGTAGTGAAGCGGGATTTGTGGCATCTGCAGTCGAATTCCGATTTCGAATCCGGTTCGGCTCGGGTTCCGATGCGGTCTGCGGGGCGCGGTTCGCCGTGAGCGGTGACGCGACGAACGGGTCGCGAACGGCGCAACCGACCCGCGAACGGTGTTACTCTTCGTCGGCGTCGGCGTCGGCGTCGTCGGCTGCCTCGAGGGCGTCCTCGGGGACGCCGGCCTCCTGGCCGTCCTCGAAGCTGACGGTGTAGGTGACGTCGCCGAACATCGATTCCATCGTCTGGGAGACGGTGCCGGTCTCGCCGTCGAACTCGCTGTGCTCGTCGTGCAGGACGACGCGATCGTCTTCCTCGAAGCTCATAGTCGGTGATTCCCCGCCGCCGCGTAAAAAGGGACTGATTCACGGCAAGACGGGAGTGCGGACCGGTTTCCGGATCAGCCGCCCGAGCGGCGGTTGCCGCGGCCCTGGGTTGGCCGTCGCGGTTTCCGAAGCCGACTATCGCATGTTCTCGAGCGCGACCACGGTGTCCGACATGACCCACGCGTCGTCACAGGTGACGTCCTCGATACTGAGCGCGAAAAACGACTCGCGACCGTCGTCGACGGTGATGCGATAGCTGCGACTCTGCAACGAGCCGGTCTGTTCGGACGAATTCGATCGAGCGGGGCCCACGAATGTGTTCAGGCGTTGACGGAGATAACTGGCTCGGTCCGAGGACCAGGCGGGTCACGCCGTTTCGAACGATCGTCCGATGATCGACAGTCGAATTGCGTAACGCGGCCCTCGAGCGCGCCGAATGCCGGAGCAGCGTCCGCCACCGGTTACGCTCGGCGCGGCGCGAACGAAAACGGAGATCCGCTCGGACGAACCGGAAACGACGAATATCGAGACGCGGACCGCGAACTCCCGGCGCCGGAGACCGACTTAGGCTTCGAGTTCGATGCCGAGTTCCTCGAGCAGCGTCTCGGCCGCGGCGCTCGAGGATCCGGGGCCGCGGGCGGTGATGAGGTCGCCGTCGACGGTGACGCTCGCGTCCTGATCGAGTTCGGCGTCCCAGTTGCCGCCGGCCGCCTTCACTTCGTCTTCGACCCAGTAGGGCAGCTTGCGGCCGTCTGGCATTCGGTCCTGCTCGTCGACGATGCCCTCCTCCCACTCGTTGGGGAAGCCGGTTACGTTGCGGTCGTTGACGATGAACGCGCCCTGGCTGTCGCGGGCGAACCCGAGCAGGCCAACGGCGTGACAGACCACGAGCGCTTTCCCGTCGCCTTCGACGATGTCACGCAGGAGCTCGCGGGCGTGTTTGTCCTGATTGATGTCCCACGCGGTGCCGTGACCGCCGGGGAAGACGACGGCGTCGTAGCCGTCGGCGTTGGCCTGTGCAACCGGGATCGGATCGTTCAGTCGCTCGTCGTTCTCGTGGACCTCGCGGATGCGCTCGGCGGTCTCCTCGCCGACCTCGTCGGGATCGACCGACCGCTCGTCGACGACGGGCGGGCTCCCCGATGGCGTCGCGACCGTGACCTCGACGCCCGCGTCCGAGAGCGTCTCGAGCGGCTCGACGCATTCTTCTCCCCAGTACCCTTCCTCGCTGACGACGAACAGTGCTTGCGTCATACGCGTTCGTAGGTGCGGGAGCGTAAAAACGACCTGCCCTCCCCTCGGTTCTGCCGCAATTCCCCGCGCTAACATGTCGTCCGGAGCGATCGTCTCCCCGATTGAGGGTGGCCTTTTTCGCCGTCGCTGCCCTACATGCGATAGGTGATACCATGTCGAATCGACCAAACCCGTTCGACGGGCTCGACGAACTGTTCGACCGACTGAACCGCCAGATCGAGACGGCCGCCCAGTCGTGGGAGTCGCAGGTCGACAACCGGAGTCAACTCGATCTCTCGATGGGCGGCTCCGCGACGAGCATCGACTTAGCCGACGAGGGCGACGAGTTCGTCGTCACTGTCGACGTACCGGGGTACGAGAGCGAGGACCTCGAGTTGCGACTCGTCGGCCGGCGCCTGGCCGTCTCGGGCGAGCGAGAGCGCGACCGCGAGGTCGGCGGTGAGGACGAGAACTACATCCGGCGCGAGCGGACGACCAAGTCGTTCAGCCGCCAGCTCCGTCTGCCCGAACCGGTCGACGACGAGGCGGTCCAGGCCAGCGTCAACAACGGCATCCTGACGGTCCGACTACCGAAGCAAGAGCCGAGCGACGAGGCGCGCTCGATCGACATCGGCTGAGCTCGTCGCACCCGTTTTCCGCTTCCACTCCCGTCCCCGTTCCGGGCCAATATCAATCGTCGAGATGTAACGAGTCGAAGAATCGCCGCGTGAGCCGGTCTCCGACGAAGTCGAGCAGTTCGTCCGCGTCGTCGCCCTCGTCCGCGAACAGTCCGAGTTCGATCCGGCCGCCGGCCATGTCGTGGTGGCCGCCGACCGCGCCGAGTTCGTCGAACGCGTCCTTCAGCGTCTCGCCCATGTGGACCCGCGGATCGATCGAGCGCCCGCTCAGCCGGATCGCGCCGTCGACGATGCCGTATACCAGTACCGTGTTCACCCCCTCGAGGTTGAGCAGGTAGTCCGCCGCCTGCGGGAGCGCGTCCGTCTCCGTCGTCTTGCCGACACTCGCGACCAGCGACGAACCCCGGCGCTCCCGGCTGGCGATCGCCCGTCCGATCGCGTCGAGCGTCCCCGGCGTGAACGCGGTGCCGTACAGCTGTTCGAGGGTCTCCAGGTCCGCGTCCGGATAGACCGCGAGCGCGGCCTCGTACTCGCGCCGCGTCGGTTCCCTGACGAAGTCCAGTCGCTCCCGGTGGAGCGCGAACAGCAGCGCGGAGGCGAGTCGCGGCGTCAGATCGACCTCGAGGTCGTGGAGGTACTCGACGAAGATCGTCGCCGTCGCGCCGTAGTCGCTGCGAACGTCCTCGAACGTCGCCCCGGACGAGTCGCCGGGGTGGTGATCGACGACGATGTCGGGCGCGACGGCGACCGGAACCTCGGTGTTCGCGCCTGGCCTGGTGTGGTCGACGAAGCTCACGCTGTCGTAGGCCCCGAGGTCGGTCTCGGAAATCGTCCGGAGGCTGATGTCGAGTAGGTTGACGAACGCGCGGTTTTGCTGGTGGGAGATCTCGCCGCCGTAGGCGATCGCCACGTCGTCGACGTCGTGGTCGACGGCGATCGCTTCGAGGGCGATCGCGCTGGCGAGACAATCCGGATCGGGATTGTCGTGGCAGACGATCGCCAGGGAGTCCGCCGACTCGAGGACGGACGCGAGCTCGTCCGCGCGGGACATAGTACCAATACGACGACGAGACGCTTGAATCCCGCGTCGCCTCTCACGAACTCGAATCTCGGCGGGAACGGACCGAGCGTGCGACGCCCGCGAATGGAGTCCTTGGTGAACGACCGTGAGCAACCGGGCACTTATTTCACATCGGACGCCGCAACGGCGGGTATGCGAGACGCGTACCTCGTTGGCGCGGGACAGTCGGACTACGGGGCGTTCCCCGAGGAGAGCTACCGGTCGCTGTTCCGGACGGCGTTCGACGCGGCGACGGATAGCGTTCCGAAGGGACTCGACGCGGGCGACGTCGACGAAGCGTTCGTCGGCACGCTCGGGGTCGGCGGGCGACAGCTCGGCCTCTCCGGGCCCGCGGTGACCGAACACGTCGGCCTCGACGGCGTGCCGACCACCCGAGTCGAGAACGCCTGCGCGGCCAGCGGCTTCGCCGTCCGCCAGGCCGTCCAGGCGATCAAGTCGGGGATGGCCGACGTGGTCCTCGCGGGCGGCTTCGAAGTCATGTCCGACACGAGTTCGGACGCGACGAAGTACTGGCTCGGGGTCTCCGGGGAGACCGAGTGGGAGCGGCTCTCGGGAACCACGTTCTCCGGCGTCTATGCCCAGATGGCCAGCGTCCACATGGAGCGGTACGGCACCACGCGGGAACAGCTCTCGCGCGTTGCCGTCAAGAACCACGCGAACGGCGCGAAGAACCCCCACGCGCAGCTGGGCTTCGAGTGCTCGCTCGAGGACGCCCAGTCCGCGCCGGTCGTCGCGGACCCGCTCAACCTCTATCACTGCTGTCCGACCTCCGACGGCGCGGCCTGCGCCCTGATCGTCAGCGAGGACGTGGTCGAGGAGTACACGGATGACCCGATCCGGGTCGCGGGCGTCGGCGCCGGCAGCGACGACGTCGGGCTCTTCCAGCGCGATACGTACACCGGCATCCCCGCGAGCCGGCGGGCCGCCGAGTCGGCCTACGAGATGGCCGGCGTCGGCCCGGACGAACTGGACTTCGCCGAGGTCCACGACTGCTTCGCCATCGCCGAATTGCTGGCCTACGAGGATCTGGGCTTCTGCGAGGAGGGCGAGGCCGGCCGGCTGATCGAGTCCGGCGCGACCGAACTCGGCGGCGACCTCCCGGTCAACACCTCCGGCGGGCTCAAGTCCAAGGGCCACCCCATCGGCGCGACCGGCGCCGGCCAGGTCGTCGAGGTGTTCAAGCAGCTCTCGGGGACCGCCGGCGAGCGCCAGGTCGAGCGCCCGACCCGCGGCCTGACGCACAACGTCGGCGGCAGCGGCGGTGCGGCCGTGGTTCACGTCTTTGAGCGCGAGGAGCCACGCTCCTCGAGGAATTCGAGCGGACGTGGTCCGCGAGAGAAGGAATCGGAGGTGAGCGCGTAATGACGGCCGCGATCACCGGCGTCGGCGCGTACGCGCCGCGGTTCCGCATCACCGCCGAGGCGTTCGAAGAAGCCTGGGGTCAGTTCCAGGCCGCCGGCGTGACCGAGAAGGCCGTCCCCGCGGCCGACGAGGACGCGCTGACGATGGCCGTCGAGGCCGCCAGGCGGGCGCTCGCGGCCGCCGACGTCGACCCCGGCACGGTCGACTGGCTCGGCTTCGCCTCCTCGCGACCGCCGGAAGCCGAGGAGGATCTCACGGCCCGCCTGGGAGCGATGCTCGCCGTCTCCGAGTCGGCGACCCGACAGCTGTTCGTCGGCAGCACGCGCGCCGGAACCCGGGCGCTGTGGGCCGGCGCGGATGCGCTCGCAGTCGACGCCGGGACCGCCCTCGTGGTCGCCGCCGACGCGCCGAGAGGCGATCCGGACGACGGCGTCGACCACGCCGCCGGCGCCGGGGCCGCAGCGTTCGTCCTCGAGCGCGACGGCCCGGCCGCGATCGTCGACCGCGCGGAGTACGCCGCCCCGTATCCCGGAACGCGATTCCGTACCACCGGCGACGAGGCGACGCAGGGACTCGGCGTCACGCAGTACGACCGCCAGGCGTTCACCGAGACGATCGGCGGCGCGGTCGCCGGACTCGAGATCGAGCCCGAGCCCGACGCCGCGGCGATCCAGGCCCCCGACGGGAAGCTGCCCTACCGCGCCGCGGGCGCGGCCGGCGTCGGAACCGACGAGATTCGGGCCGCCGCGACGGTCCACGACCTCGGTGATCTCGGAGCCGCCAGCGTTCCCGTCTCGCTCGCGACGGCGCTGGAGGACGGCTACGGAACCGTCCTCGCGGTCTCCCACGGCAGCGGCGCGGGTGCGGACGCGCTCGTCGTCGAAGCCGACGGCGACGTACCGACGAACACCGCGCTCGAGGGCCACGATCCGCTCTCGTACGCCGAGTACCTCCGCCAGCGCGGCGTCGTGACGACGGGTCCGCCCTCGGGCGGCGGCGCGTACGTCAGCGTCCCCGCCTGGCGACGCTCGCTCCCGCAGCGGTACCGGCTCGAGGCCGGCCGCTGTGCGGAGTGTGGCGCGCTCTCGTTCCCACCGGAGGGGGCCTGTGCGAACTGTGGTGCGCTCGCCGAGTACGAGCCCGTCGAACTCGCCGGCACCGGGACGATCGAGGCCGTGACGACGATCTCCCAGGGCGGTGCGCCGCCGGAGTTCGCCGAACAGCAGGCCCGCTCGGGCGACTACGCGGCCGCGATCGTCGCGCTCGAGACCGACGACGGGACGGAAACCGTCAGCGCCCCCGCGATGGGCACCGGCGCGGCTCCCGACGACTTCGCGGTCGGCGACCGGATCGAGACGACGATCCGCCGCGTCTACACGCAGGAGGGCGTCACCCGCTACGGGTTCAAGGTCCGACCGGCGGGCGAGTAGCTGGTTCGCGCTCGCGTCGACAAACGGAGTTACGGAACGCCGAACGACCGAGTTCGAGGCGTCCGGGTGACCCTTACTCGGTGACGAGTCGAACGTCGTCGAAGTACCGGCGAATGCCCGTTTCCCAGACGACGTTCATGCCGACGGCGAGCGTTACCGTTCCGCTGAGATCGTCTACCGAGTACGAGTAGGTTTTCCACCCGGAATGGTCTTCGATGTCTTTTTCGCGGTTGAAGTCGCTCTCCGCGAGTCCGCCGCGCGGTTTCTTCCCGGCGAAGAACGCGACCTGCGACATCCGGTTGTACGATTCCTGCTGACTGTAGACGTCGACGGTCACCGTCCGTACCCGGCTGACGTTCACCGGCTGTTCGACCCAGATCGTTCCGTCGTCGGCGATTCCGTCGATGTACAGCGCCAGCGAGTGGTCACCGTCCGACGCCCGTTCGGACGTTATCGAGACGGAATGCTCGACCGGATCCGTCGATTCGCCCGGCTCCGACGGGAGGTCCGTTCCGACGGACCATCCATCGAGGTACGATTCGAACGAGCCGTTTCGAAGCGCGCGGGACGACGGCGTCGTCGACCGCTCGGGGATCGGAGGATCGTCGGGACGTTCAGATTCGTCTTGCGGATCCGTACTGGTGGTCGAACGACCAGTGAGCGGCGTCCCTTCGGCGAGTCCGACGCCGAGGAATCCAGTGAAACCGGCCATGTACGATCGTCGTTGCATCGAGTAGGTCCGAATATGTGTGTAAAAGTAACTGTGCCCCAAGCTAAAACGTCTCTTTGAGTCGATCCTCGCGATAGTTCCCGTGATGGCGGTCCCGAAGGGGACGATCGATTCGTTTAGTCGCCCGTCAGCGCCTCGCTCGCCGGCGCGAACTCGATCGTCGTCCCGACGTCCGCCTCGACCGCGCGCTCGTAGAGCATGTGCGCTGCCGCGACCGTCTCGATGCCGGTCCCGCCGCTGTCGAAGACCGTGATCTCGTCGTCGTTCGTCCGCCCTGGTTCGATCCCGGCGACGATCTCGCCCAGCTCCGCGTGGATGTTGCCCTCGGTCACGGCACCCTCCTGGACGGCCTGCATGAATTCGCCCGAGTCGAAGGTCGCGCGGTCCCGCAGGTCGGGAACGTAAGTCGCTTTCTCGATCGTCGCCGTATCCAGTTCGCGCTTATCGGGCGAGTACTGGCCCATCGCGGTGACGTGCGTCCCGGGTTCGATGTCGTCGCCGTCGACGACCGGGTCACCGGCCTTCGTCGCCGTGATCACGACGTCCGCGCCGCTTACGGCATCCCGGCTCGAGTCGACCGCGCGGACCGCGGCGTCGAGGTCGTCGTCGAAGTCGGCGGCAAAGGCCTCGCGGTTCTCGGGCGTCGGCGAGTAGACGCGGACCTCGGTGAAGTCTCGGACCGTCGCGGTCGCGCGGACCTGGCCCCGCGCCTGCGCGCCGCTGCCGATCACCGCGAGGACGTCGGCGTCGTCGCGCGCGAGTTCGTCGACGGCGACGGCGCCCGCTGCGCCGGTCTTGAAGGGGTTCATGCTCGCGCCGTCGAGCAGGGCCAGCGGCGCGCCGCTGTCGGCGTCGAACAGCGGCGACATGAACCAGGCGTCGCCGGCGCCGAAGCCGGCGCTGTACATGTACCCGCCCATCGCGCCGGTGTCGGGGAGGACGGCGGCGTAGCTGGTGAGCATCCCCTCAGGGTCGGCGCGGAAGAACTTCGAGCGCGGCTGTGCGGGCGCGCCCTCGCCGCGCTGACGGTACCCCTCGCGGACGGCGTCGACGTACGCGGACGGGGTCGCCAGGTCGGCGATGTCGTCGCTGGTCAGAAACAGCGTCTCGGTCATGGGCGAGGACACGGCTCGAAGCGAGGAAAAGGGACCGAAACCGGAAGGGTAAGCGAACGGAAGGGGACGGATCGGAGCTGAACGGAATCGAACGCGGAAGCGGGCAGAGGAAACGAGAGGAAGCGAAGAGGTGACTGGATTAATCCGCGTTGAGCGGGGGACGTGCGGACTTGGCCTCGTCGGAGACATCCGCCGGCGTGTTGACGAACATCGCGTGGCCGATGATCGCCATCGCGACCAGCGAACCGAATGGTACCGCGGCCGTCAGTGACATGCCGACGAGCGTGAGGGCAGCGGTGATACCGAGCAGTGCGACTGGGATGAGGCCAAGAACAATGTCGTAATATCCAGTCATAATCTATTCTATAGTATGACGAACAGGTATATAAGTGTTTCCCATAATCGCCCCATGGTAGATACGTTTCAAATATGAATTCACCGAATGGGATCCTCATAAGTTATGAGCCAATTATTCGGTTTCGAGCGGACTGGAAGTGGACCGCGATCGTCCTCGCCAGCGGCAAACATATCAGAATCGAATAGTATAATCGAAGGCGTCGTTTAGCGAGATAGTAGGGTAAATTATCGCAGGAGGAAGACGGAAAAACGGTGTCGTGCGAACCCGAACAGACGCGAGAACGGGCATCGAGGACGACCGGATCAGCCGTGACACACCACGGCGGTCCATGTCGGATCAGCGGGTCCGCAAGCGTCGCGACGATCGGGACCGACTCAGTTCGCGACTCGACCGGCGAGGACGGCCAAGACCCGCCACCCCAGCAGGGCGACCAAGCCAGTGCCGGTGATCACGAGCGGGAACGGCCAGGTCGCGCTCCCCTCGAACAGGGACGAGGCCCGGAGCATGAGGCCGACATTCGCCGCCGCGATCCAGCTCACGGTGACCAGGCGGAGCCCCTGGCCGACCGCGGGACGGTCGCGCGTGTAAACCCCCGCGAGCGCGGCGATCGCGAGCCAACTGAGCACGAACGGGGCAATCGTTTCGAGCGAGGCGATCGGTTCGGCGATCGGACTGTCGCCGTGGGACACGCGGCCGACGAGGACCAGACCGGCGACGAGTACGACGTCGAGCACGCCGGTAGCGATCCGTTCGCGATCGCTCGTGGTGTCGCGGGTTTCGGACTGTACTGCCGTATCCATACGCGAGACTCGGAACTACTGGACTATCGGTCTCCCGGTTCGGACCGAAGGCCCGAACCGGAATCCTGACAGGAGAGGAGGAACTCGGCGGCGAACCGCCGAGCGCCGTCCAACGGACTGCGCGTCTCCGTGCGAGGGGAACCTCGCACGGACGAGTCGTCGGGACCGGACTACTTTGTTATCGATTCCGTTCAGCGCCGGTCGCGCCGAGACCCGATTTTCGCGCGTCGGTAAGGGGATCCTACGACCGAGCGAGCTATCGCGCTCTGCCTGACCGGCCGCCCCGTTCGGATCGAACCGATCGGACGGCCTGACTGTCAGCAGAAGGACTAATATGGGACGAACCCGAATCGGCCGGGTGATGGCTGTGGTCGGCGAACGACGGGCCGGCTGTGACGGGTGCGGCCGCACGGTCACGCTCGAGGAGTTGACGATAGTGACGATGCCGGACGGCGAGCAATTCGTCTGCTGTCCGGATTGCGAGCCCCACGCCAGGTCGGTCGCGCGAACGGACGGCTCCCTCGATCAGTGTCGGGCCGCATGTGACGGCTGTAACGGCACGTATCTGGAGACGGAACTCGAGGACATCGTGCTCGACGACGGCACCGTCTTGACCTGCTGTCGGACGTGTGCGGCCGAAGCGCCCGGGGCCGACGCCGACGCCTCGAATATCGACGGCGACGGCGGCGACGAGCCCGGTGACTCCGCCTCGACGACCGAATCCGACCGCGGATCCGGCGACGGTACAGGAGCGGATCGAAACCTCTGTAGCCAGTGTCGCGAGTGGACGGGCGCCGAACTGTTTCGCATCACGACGATCGACGAGCGTACCGAGCGGCTGTGTCCCGACTGCAAGGCCGACGCCGACGACCGTGGCATCGTCGCCGACGTCGAGATGCGCGAGTCCAAGGCCCGCGAGATACTCGGCATCGACGCCGACGCGACGGACGCGGACCTCCGCGAGGCGTTTCACGAGCAGGTCAAACGGGCCCATCCCGACAGGAAAAGCGGCAGCCAATCGGCGTTCAAGCTCGTCAAAGACGCCTACGAGCGGCTCCGAGACGGGGGCTGACGGTCAGTTCCATTTTCGTTTCCGTCCGCGCGTCCCCTGAAGCCGATCGTCGCCGGGTTGAAGTAGTAAGTCGATTCGCAGCGCTCGCACGACGTCGTCAGGTGTTTCCCGTGCGCGTGGAGCTTCCAGAGCTTCGGCTGTCCGTGGTCGAGTTCGAGCGTGACCGGATGGCCGCAGTCGGGGATCGTACACGGGAACCGGATGTACCAGTTCGGCACCGACAGCGCGCCCAGCGGCGCGAGTTCGCCACGTAATCGAGATAGCAGGTCGAAGATCGTCCGCGAGAGATCGCGACGATCGATCGTCACGCCCTCGACGTCGCCGACGTACCCGCCGCGACTGACGCCCTCGTCGCGCAGCGGGAGGACGGGAATACCCTTGGCCACCGCGTACCCGATCTCCTGATCGATCCACGTGTTGCCGGCGCCGTCCTCGGTCAGCACGGCGACGACGACGTCGCTGTTGGCTAACCGCCCCTCGAGTCGCTTCCGCGAGCGGCCGGACTCGATCTCCTCGAGCGCGATGTGGACGCCGAAGGGGAAGTTCTTGACCGTCGAGAACAGGTCCTGAACGAGTTCGAGATCAGCCGGCGCGTGGGACACGTACACCTGTTCTCCGGTCATGGAATCGTCTACGCGAAGGTGTCGGACGCACCATTATTAATCTATCTCTGAGAGTTATTCAGCGATTGTCACGGTCGGTTGGTCGATCCCGGATCGTGTTCAGGACGCGCTCGGAGAACTCGGCCTCCGAGAGCTCCGCTCCGAGTCGGTCGAACCACTCGCGTTCGACGTGCCAGCGCCCGCGGACCGTCCCGTCGGTCGTCAGCGACATCGCCTCGAGCCGACCGGGCGTCCACTCGCGCTCCTCGGCGATCGAGAGGAGCGTCCGTAGGACGGCGCCGACCTCGTCGCTCGTCACCGCGGGTATCTCGGCGACGGTCTCGTACTCGAGTTCGAATCCGGCGCCGTCCACCGCGGTCGCCTCGTCGTTCGCGGCCGTCTCGTCGGTCCACGCGAACGCCGTCACGTAGATCCCGTGGCTCATCAGCCGGTTCTCGAGCGCAACGGCTATTGGTCGGTCTCGCTCCTCGTCCCCCGGTTCGGTCTTGGATCCGGACCCGTCGTCGGACATACGCGGGACTTCGACGGACGGGGAGAAAAGTCGGTCGGCGACTTGCCGAACCGCGAATCGGGGTCGGGTCCCGCCGTTCAGAGCGGCTCGACGAGGTCTTCGAGCGCCGCCTTCGGATCGTCGGCTTTCGCGACGCCGCTTGCCAGCAGGACACCCTCGGCCCCAAGATCGCCCGCGGCGACGACGTCGTCGCCGGTGCTGATCCCCGCACCACAGAGGACCGACACCTCGTCATCGACGTTCGCCGCGGCGTCGACGGCGTCCTCGACGACGTCCGGATCGGCCTGGCTGACCGGCGTGCCGGTACCGATGAGTTCCGGCGGCTCGACGGCGACGGCGTCGGGCCCCAGCGCCGCGGCCGCGCCGATCTGGGCCGGGTTGTTCGCACAGACGACCGTCTCGAGGTCCGCCCGCTCGGCCGCGCGGACGGCCCCGTCGATGTCGGCCAGCTTCAGCCGCCGCTCGGAGTGGTTGATCAGCGTCCCGACCGCGCCCGCGTCGGCGACCGACTCCGCGAGCGCGTGGCCGGTGTTGCTCCCGTGCTCGATCGGATCGACGTGCTGGGCCCACGTCTCCGCGCCCGTCTCGGCGACCCGCTCGATGTGGGTCGCCTCCGGCGCGACGGCCAGGCGGGCGTCGGTGGTCTCGTCGACGTCGCGGACGGCTTCCGCGACCTCGATCGGGTCGCACGGATACGTCTTCAGGTTCACCAGGACGAACATATCGGCAACGGCACGCGCACGGAAGAAATAGCTTGCGAGTCGGCGACGCGGTACGCAGTGCAATGGTCGGCGATCGAGGACGGTCCGGTCTCGGTCCGATCGGACGGGAGCGGCGTCAGTCCTTGCGCTTGACGACGTCGCCCAGCGTGTAGCTCCCGGTCGAGGAGCCGCCGGACCACTCGGAGTCGTCGCCGGAGCTGCCCTCGGCGCTCAGGTTGATCTCGAGGAAGTTCTCGAGCTTGGACTGGACGCGGTCGCTCGGGAGGGTGTCGCCGCGCTCGATCTTACGGATCAGGCTGGCCTTCTCGTTGAGTTCGTTCGCGAGGTCGGACTGGCTGAGGCCTTTGCTCTCGCGGGCGGTGCGGACGCGGTCGTCGTAATCGGTCGCGAGCTCGTCCATGTCGTCGAACATGTCCGTGCGACGCTGACTGCCGCCGGAACTCGACGAACTCGTCGAGCTGGCGGACTGCCCACCCCCGCTAGACGACGAACTGGTGTTGGAGCCGGTCGAGTACTTCGTCGACGTGCTCGAACTCGAGGTCTCCCGAACTTCCGTCCCGAAGTCCGTACAGTCCGAACACACGTCTAGCTTCGCGCCCTCGACTTTGATGGTCTTCGGGGACGACGTCTCGGCCCCACACATCTCGCACTGAACCATGTCGAATCCTATATCGCGCCGAGGGATAAAGGATGCGGCGCGGTTCTACCCCGTAGAAATCACCCGCTGACCGCCGGGAACCGCCGATTACTCGAGCGCGACCCAGGCGTAGTAAAAGCGCTGGAGCGCGGTCAGGTGACCCACGACCGCGAGGAAGACCAGCAGCAGGCCGACCAGCGTGAAGTCGCCGACGACCGCTCCCGAAATCGGGTACGCGAGGAAGCCGACGATCCCGATGATCGCCAGGCGGTCCGCGCGACCGACGAGGCCGCCGTAGACTCGATCGAGGCCGACGGCCTGAGCCTGGGTGCCCAGATACGAGGTCATCACGACGCCGGTCACCGCCAGGAAGCCCAGCAGGAAGTCCTCGAGCCCCGCGGCCAGGCCGGCGATGACGACGATGTCGGCGTAGCGGTCGAGGACGTGGTCCAGCAGGTCGCCGCCGGCGGAGGCGACCTCCTGTTCGCGCGCGAGCGCGCCGTCGACGATGTCCAGCCAGCCGTTGAGGAAGACCAGCGCCGCGGCCACGGCGTACCAGGCGGGATCCTCGCGCCCGCCGAGGGCGAAGGCCGCCGCGGCCAGGACGGCCATCCCGAACGCGATCACGCTCACGCCGTTGGGCGTCATCCCGACGCGATCGAACCCCCTGACGAAGGGGTTCAGGAACCGCGAGACGTAGGGGCGGAACTTGTCCAGCGTCATGCGAGATACCCCACGAAGTCGACCTCGCCGGCGCTCGGGTCGCGGTCGCCCGCGGCGACCGCCGCGAGCTCGTCCGCGACGGCCGCAGGGTCGCGGTCGGTCGTGTCGATCTCGTAGACCGACTCGAGGCCGTGTTCCTCGACGGCCTCCGAGAGGATCACGTCTAAGGCCTCGCTCTCGGCGTTCTCCGTCGCCTTCCGCTCGGTCTCGCCGCGGTCGCGCAGCCGCTGCTCGAGCGTGTCGGGCCGGCACCGCAGCACGGCCACCCGATCGGCCGCGAAGTGGTGGGCCAGGTGCGACTCGACGACGACGTCGTCGCGGCCCTCGAGCCACTCGCTCAGGGCGTCGAGATCAGCGACCTTGCTCTCGCGGTCGGCGTCGACCTCGGTGTAGAGCCCCTCTTCCTCGAGGACGCGGTTGAGGTGGATCACGTCGAGGTCGGGCGACGACTCGCCGTCGGCGTCCGCCAGGCGCTCTTCGAGCAGTTCCGTCGCGGTCGTCTTTCCGGTGCCGGGAGTCCCGGTGACGGCGAGTCTCACGTGTCGGCCACCTCCGCGTCCGGATCGTCGGCCGTCTCGGGGTCGACGTCGAGGTCCGCGAGCACGGCGTTGAGCGTCTCGACGGCCCGCTCGGTCTCCGCCTCGGTGCCGCAGGTGATGCGGATACAGCCCGGAAGGCCGAAACTCGAACAGTCGCGGACGATGACGCCTCGCCGTTGCATCTCCTCGGCCACGGCCGCGGCGTCGCCTGCCTCGACGAGGACGAAGTTGCCCTCGCTCTCCCAGACGTGGGAATCGATATGCTCGCGCATGTACGCGCGGGACTCCCGGGCCGTCCCGACGGTCCGCTCGACGTGTTCGTCGTCGTCGATGGCGGCCAGGCCGGCCCGGCAAGCGAGTTCGCTCGCCGCGAAGGGGGTGTTTACGCGGGCGTAGGCGTCGGCCCACTCATCGGGGACGACGGCGTAGCCCAGCCGGACGCCGGCCAGGCCGTAGGCCTTCGAGAACGTCCGCAGGACGGCGACGTCGTCGCGGGCGTCGAACCCGTCACGGCCCTCGAGCAGGGCGACGGCGCTGTCCCGGTCGGCGAACTCGCCGTAGGCCTCGTCGACGACGAGCAGGGTCTCGTCGTCGGTCGCCTCGGCGAGCCGTTCGACGTCCGCGAGCGGAATCGTCGAGCCGGTCGGGTTGTGCGGGCTGGTGAGGAAGACGATTCGGTCGCCGTCGTAGGCCTCGAGGACGGTATCGGCGTCCTGCACGAAGTCGTCCGCTTTCGAGAGGTCGTACTCGCGGACGTCGCCGTGGTGATACCGGGAGCTCATCCCGTAGTAGGCGAAGCCTGGCGAGGGGACGAGGACGGTGTCGCCGGGCTCGATCACGGCCCGGTGGAGGTAATCGATCGCCCCGTCGCCGCCGTTGGCCAGCCAGACCTGGCCGTCGGTGACGTCCCAGCGGTCGGCGACGGCGCTCGTGAGGTCGGCGTGGGCGGCCTTGGGATAGGAGTTCACGCTCGAGGCGGCCTCGCGGACGGCCACGGCGGCGGCCGGCGAGGGCCCGTGCGGGTTCTCGTTCGAGGCGAGTTTGACGAATTCGGAGGGGTCCCGGTCGAGTTCGCGGGCGACCTCCTCGATGCCTCGACCCGCCTCGTAGGCGACGTGATCGGACAGGTCGCGCGGTTGCATACGCGAATCCTGTTTCCCGTGGCTCTTAAGGGTGCTTACATATGATCGTCCGGTTCACCCGTCGCTCGCCGTCCGCTCGAACCGAAACACCGCGATTTCGTTGTACCGTCTCTCTTCCACCGGACCGCGATAGTCGGGCCGATCCGCCACGGCCTGCAGAATCCGTTGGCTCGTCGACGAATCCACGTACGAGAGGACGATCCAGACGTCGTCGTGGCCGTCGACGGCCGCTCGTATCTCGTCGTCCGAAGCCTCGGGATCGACCTGATCGACGGTTACGTTCGGTCGATCGAAGTAGTAGCTGAACGGCTCCTCCGCGAACGGTCTGCTGACGAGGACGGCGTCGTCGCCGTCGACGGTAGACTCGACGTCTACAGCGGCTTCCCGCCACTGTTCTTTCTGATCCTCTTGATAGTACGTCGGAAGCGGCAGGACGAGTCCGACGAGAAGTATCCCGACGACGACGTACCGAAGCGACGGTCGAGAGATCGTCCGCACGCCGATCGCGATCAGGAGAAAAAACGCCAGCGAGGCCCCGATCGAGTAGCGATCCGCGAAGATCGGTGCGACGGCGTGTGAGATGGCGATTGGAACGAGTATCGGGACGACGAACCAGAGGACGACCGTATAGCGGCCGTTTATCGGCGCGACCCGGCGGTCACCCTCCGCCGTCACGCGGCCACTCGAGAGCGCGAGTACGAGACAGCCTGCGACGACGAGCGAGACGAGGATCGGTAGCGACTCCTCGAGCAGGTAGCCGCCGAGATACGCGGCGAACGTCCGGCTGACGGTCTCAGCCGTCGGCAGCGGAATCCACGAGACGTTGCTCGGTTCGCCGGCGCTCGCCCCCATCGTCCGGCGGAACAACCGCACCAACCACGGGGCGAGCAACAGCGCCGTGATCCCTTCGAGGGCGATCCAGCGGCGGATCGTCAGTCGCGACCGGGGGGCGATCCGGACGACGGGCCGAGAGAAGACGTACAGGTTCTGGGCGAGTATCGCGAACAACCCGAAGACGTGCGTGTAGCCCAGAAGGACCGTAGAGACGACGTAGACGATATCGTCACGAACACCGATCTCGTCCGGCCTCTCGCGGTGAAGTTGCACGAACCAGTAGAACGAGAGCGCGGTCAGCAGCGCGAGCAGGTTGTACATGCGCACCTCCTGGGAGTACCAGATGTGGAACGGCGAAACGGCGACGAACAACGCCGCAATCGCCCCGACTTCCCGGTCGAAGAGGCGCCGACCGAGCGCGTAGAGAACGAGTACGGTGGCGATTCCGACGAGGGCCGACAGCAGTCGCGCGGCCACTTCGCTCGTTCCGAAGATCGCCGCCCAGCCGGAGAGGAGGAGATAGTACAACGGCGGGTGGGGATCGTTCCCCGGCACGCTGACCAGAAGTTCGGACGGCGTGTTCGACGTGACGAGGGTCACCGAAACGACCTCGTCGAGCCAGTAACTCTCGGATCCCAATCGGAACAGCCGAAGCGCAGCCGCGAGGAGCGCGATCGGAACCAGTTCGATCGGAACGCCTCTCAGCGACCGCTTCCAGGGAGGTTCCCCGTCCGTATCGGTCGTCGGGGAGTGCGACATAGTCCGATTGCAACGATCCAACGTATGAATTTTGGCGGTCGTCGATACGCGCCATCGAGCATCCCGCGATTTCGGACCCGATACGACTCGTTACAAGAAGGAACTCGGTCGCTAACTGTAGTGTCGGTCATCCAGAAAACCAGGCACAGCCGGAATAACGGATGCCTCTCCTGTTACTGGCCCTGCAATCGTTCCAGGCGTTCGAGCGTGTCCGCGTCCTCGGGATCCTTATCCGATCGAACGCCCGAGAACCGCGGGAACCGCAGCGCGTACCCCGACGAGTAGGTCGGCGACCGCTGGATCTCCTCGTAGCCGACCTCGAAGACGACCGCGGGCTCGAGATCGACGTCCTGGCCCTCCTCGGCCGCGATGTGGGGTTCGAGCAGTTCGGTTAGCTCCGCCAACTTCTCGTCGGTGATCCCAGTTGCGACCTTCCCGACCGTCTCCAAGTCGTCGCCGTCGCGCACGGACAGTTCGAACGTTCCGAGGAAGGTCGCGCGCCGACCTTCGCCCCACTCCGCGCCGGTGACGACGCAGTCGAGGGTCTCCACGTCCGGTTTGCGCTTGCGCCAGTGTTTGCCGCGGCGGCCAGGCGAGTACGCTGAGTCGGGATCCTTGAGCATGATCCCCTCATGGCCCGATTCGAGCGCGTCGGCGTCGACCGACTCGATCTCCTCGGGGTCGTCGGTGAGCCAGAGCAGCGAGAGCCCCTCGACGTCCTCGTCGGATTCGCCCCCGGATTCGGTCGACAGCACCGACCGCAGCCGATCGTGTCTGGCCGTCAGCGGCTCTTCAAGCAGGTCCGTCCCGTCGGCGTGCAGGCAGTCGAAGAAGACCGGTCGCACCGAGACGTCCTCGCGGGCCTTCTCGACGTCGTGCTTGCGGCGGAACCGCTTGAGGACCTCCTGGAACGGGAGGGGACTGCCGTCGTCGTCGATGGCCACGACCTCGCCGTCGAGGATCGCCGGAACGTCGAGGGTCTCCTCGGCGTACTCGACCACTTCGGGGAGCGCGTCGGTGACATCCTCCATATTTCGCGAGAAGACGCGGGTCTCGCCCGCCGATTCGCCGTCACCGTTCCCGTCGTCGTCGCTCGCGGGCCGGTGGTGCAACTGGATCCGCGCCCCGTCGTACTTCCATTCGACGGCCGCCCGCTCCCACTCCTCGAGTGCGTCGGTCACCGTCCCCGCCTGGGCGAGCATCGCCTGGACGGGCCGGCCCACTTCGAGGTCCATCGCGTCCAGTCCCTCGAGGCCCTCGTCGCGTGCGACGCGGGCGACCAGGCCGTAGTCGTTCGAGACCTGGAGGGCGCGCTCGACCCGATCCTGCGGGACGTCGAAGGCCTCGGCGACGACGTCTCGAACTGTCCCCTCGCCGACGCCGATGCGCATCTCCGAGAGAACCAGGCGCGCGAGGTACCTGGCCTCCTCGCTCGAACACCGATTGAACAGCCCGAAGAGCAGGTCGACCTTGCGGTCCTGGCTGCCCGCGCCCTCGGCCGCGGCGAGGTCGTCGAGGGTTTCGGCGACCTCGCGGACGGTGAGGTCGTCGCCGGTGCCCCCGCCACCGCCGGTGAACGCGCCCAGTCCCTGCTGGCCGCCGAACTCGTAACTCGCCGCGACGTCGCCGATCTCGCCGACGTCCGCCAGGCGGTCTTCGACGTCGTCGGCGCTCACGTTCGTCCCCGCGGCGCGGGCGATCGCCTCGTAACAGGCGCTCGGGCCGATATCGAGCGTCGTGGAGTCCCAGGCCGGGAACACCCGGCCCTGAACGAAGCGCGCGACGATCTCGACGTCGTCGGCGTCGGCGAGCAGGTCCCTGACGTGGGCGACGATCTCGAGATCGGCGGGTTCGGCTTCGATCGTCCCGGCGCGGTCGGCGAACGTGGCGAACTCCATCGGGGTGAACTACCGCCGGCGGATGTAAAACGGTTCTGAGAGCCAATCGACCCCGTGGCCGGCGCTTCGAGGGACGTGCTTTCAAGACCTTCCCGGGCGCACTCGGAGGTATGCCAGAGGAGGAACTCGCCGCGCGGGTCGCGGACGTCCTGGCGGTCGACGCCGACGGCTTCCGCGAGCAAGCAGCCGAGGACGCCGACGTGATCAAGGATGCCGTCGAGGAGGGAGTGTTCGACAACCCGCAGGCGATCGTCGGTCTGGAGTACGAGTTCTACGCGGTCAAGTCCGACGACTGCGCCCTGCGTCGGGTACCCCGCAGGCTGCTCGAACTCATCGGCTTCGAGAAGGAACTCGGCCTGCACAACGCCGAGATGACGACGAGCCCGCAGCCGCTGAACGCCGACGGCCTGGCCGCCCAAGAAGCGGAGGTCAAGTCTCGCCTTCGGGCGGCCCTGAACGTCACCCAGTCCGAGGGGATGCGCCTGGTCAGCGACGGGCTCTGGACGATCCCGCCGGAGGGGGAGGCGGCGAGCACTTACCTCACCGACAGCGTCGAGCGGACGGCGACCGCCCCGGACGGCACCGAGCGGGCGATTCGGGTCGCGACGAACATGAGCGGCTCCGCCCGGTACCACGCGATGGCCAACACGGACCAGGCCCAGTCCGCGGGGATGTGCATCGACGCACCCCACGTCTCCCTCGAGGCCGACACCGTCATGCCCGAGAGCCTCATCACGTCGATCCAGCCCCACTACCAGGTCCCCCACGCGCCGGACCTGCCCGACTACTTCAACTACGCGCTGCGGATTGCGGGCCCGCTGCTCGCGCTCGGGGTCAACTCCCCGTTTTTCCCCGCGGACCTGTACGACGAGGACGCGACCGCCGAGGAGATCCTTCGGGACGGCTGGATGGAACACCGGATCAGCATCTTCGAGACCGTGCTCAACGATCCGACCACGGGGGAGGGGAAGGTCCGCTTCCCGCGGGATCTAGAGACCGTCGACGAGGCGATCGATCGGATCGCGTCCGACGACACGATCGTTCCGATGCCGGTCGAGCCGGGCGAGCGGTTCGACGATCAGTTCCCCCACTTCAGCCGCAAACACGGCACCTACTGGCGCTGGATCCGGCCCGTCTTCGGCGGGCCGACGCGCTCGGCCGCCAACGCCCGCATCGAGTTCCGCCCGATTCCCGCCCAGCCGACGGTCCGGGACTCCGTCGCCTTCCTCGCGGCGTTCGCCGGTGTGATGGAGAGCCTGACCCGCCTCGAACACCCCGTCGTCGAACTGGATTGGCAACTCGCCCGGGGGAACTTCTACGCCGCGATGGTCGACGGGCTCGACGCCGACCTGACCTGGATCACCAACGACGGCAAGGAAACGACCGACGCCCTCGCGCTCTACGAGGACCTGTTGGCCCACGCAGAGGACGGATTGACCAACCGCGGCCTCTCCGAAGAGGACGCCGCCAAGTACCTCTACCCGCTGCGCCGGCGCGTCCGGCAAGGCGTGACGCCGGCCGGCTGGAAGCGCAACCGGGTCCGGGCGGCTCTCGAGGACGGCGCGGACTTCGCCGACGCGCTCGAGGAGATGCAGCAGGCGTACGTGCGCCGGCAGTCCGAGACGCTGCTCGAGGGGAGCTTCGCGGACTGGATCGTGGATTAAGAACGGACTCGAAACCGAACGGTGACGGGCGGCAAACCGGCGATTACCGAGCCGGCGCCGGCTCGATATTCTGATTCATCCGGAACAGGTTCTCCGGGTCGTACTCGGTCTTGAGTTCGACCAGGCGATCGTAGTTCTCGCCGTAGGCGAGGTTCTCCTCGCCCTCCCGCTCGCTGATGAAGTTCACGTAGACGCCGCCGGTCGCGTACGGCGCCATGGCGTCGTAGAACTCCCTGGCCCAGGCGATGCACTCGTCGTCCATCGCAGGGTCCTCCCAGCGCGTGTGGACGTTCATCGCGTACTCGGCGTCGCGGTGGGGGTACGCCGTCGCGTCCGACGGGACGCGGGCCATCGCCCCGCCGACCTGGCCGAAGAAGATTTCGGACAGCGGAGTGGGGAGCGTCGCCGCGTAGTCGACCGCGGTGTCGATCGCCTCGTCCGAAAGTTCGTCGAAGTTGTGCGACTTCCAGTAGTTCCGGGCGCCAGTGGTGAGCAGGGGGTCAAACGCCTGCTGGAACTCCGCGTACCCGTGCGGACCGACGGCGTCGGCGATCGGGTCGCCGAACTCCCGGATCGGTGCGAGGACCTCCGCTCCGTCCGCTACGTCGCCGGCGTAGAACGCGACGACGATGGCGACGCCGACGCCGTGGACCTCCTCCGGGAGGAACGGAAGCGGCGGGGCCTTCCTGAGGACGGCCCAGACGCTCGACTCGTCGGGCGCCGTCTCGTTGAAGTCCCGAACGTGTCGGAGGACGTCCCGCGCGTCCTCGCCTGGGTAGACGACGGGGCCGGCGAGCACCTCCGGTCCGACCTCGTGGAGGTCGAACTCGAAGGAGGTGACCACGCCGAAGTTCCCGCCGCCGCCGCGGACTCCCCAGAAGAGGTCCGGGTTCTCGTCGTCGCTCGCGCGACGGAGTCTCCCGTCCGCCGTCACGACGTCGACCGACCGCAGGTTATCCACGGTCATGCCGTACGTGCGGGTGAGCCACCCGAAGCCGCCGCCGAGCGTGAGTCCCGCCACGCCGGTCGTCGAGTTGATGCCGAGCGGCGTCGCGAGCCCGAACGTCTGCGCCTCGTGATCGAAATCGCCGAGGGTCGCCCCCGGTTCGACCCGCGCCGTCCGTTCTTCCGGATCGACGTAGATCGATCGCATCGCCGAGAGGTCGAGCATCAGACCGCCGTCGCAGACCGCGTTGCCGGCGATGTTGTGGCCCCCGCCGCAGACAGCGAGCGCCAGTTCGTGTTCGCGGGCGAAGTCGACCGTCGCGATCACGTCCGAAACGCCCCTCGCCCGGACGATGAGCGCCGGGTGCCGGTCGATCATGCCGTTCCAGATCGACCGAGCCTCGTCGTAGTTCGGATCCTCGGGCCGGAGCAGATCGCCGCGAAGCCCTTCGCCGAATCCGTCTATTGCACCGTCGTCTACGGGAGTGATAGTTACAGCCATCGTCCCTCACTATCCGTACGCCGCGGTCGGAGATATAGATGTCATAATAACTAATTACTATGTGTTGTCGGCGAGACTCACTCGAGAACCGGTGCGTTAGACGAACAAACGGAGATTTTCGGCCGTCTGGATCGGGACGGCAAGCAGAGAGGCTTCCCATACCGGGTGAGACTGGCTCGCGACCGGACATATCTCCCGCTCGGACCATCGTGTTAGATAGACTACTATTTTATCTCCGATCGGTGCATACGTCGAAGTATGGAAACAATGAACGAGACCGTCGGTGAAGCAACGTTCGCGGAACTCCCCAGCGACGCCGTTCATACCCTTATGGCGGAATTCGGCGGTGACGTGCTGCGGCCGTCCGACGAGGAGTACGACGACGCTCGCCGGATCTGGAACGGCATGATAGACAAATCGCCGGCGCTGATCGCCCGCTGTTCCGGCGTCGCCGACGTCGTCGCGGCGGTGACCTTCGCTCGCAAGCGGGACCTCCCCATCGCGGTCCGGGGCGGCGGTCACAACGTGGCCGGGACGGCCGTCTGCGACGGCGGGATCGTCGTCGATCTGACCGAAATGAACGGCGTGCGCGTCGACCGCGAGGCGGGGACCGTCCGCGCCGAAGGCGGCGCGACGCTGGGCGACGTCGATCGCGAAACGCAACTGTTCGGCCTCGCGACGGCCCTCGGCGCGGTGTCGGAAACCGGGATCGCCGGACTCACGCTCAACGGCGGCTACGGCCACCTCAGCCGCGAGTACGGGTTGGCGCTGGACAACCTGGTCAGCGTCGACATCGTCACGGCCGACGGGGGGGTTCGCACCGCCAGCGAGGACCGGAACGAGGACCTGTTCTGGGCGATCCGCGGCGGCGGCGGTAACCTCGGCGTCGTCACCTCCTTCGAGTACGCGCTCCACGAGGTCGGCCCCGAGGTGTACGCCTTCTTCGCCTGGTTCCGCGGCGACGACGCGGTCGACGCGATGGCGCGGTTCCGCGAGTGGACTGCGACCGCGCCGCGAAACGCGGGCGTCCTCGCGTTCACCGCTCACGTGCCCGAACTCGAGGAATTCCCCGAGGAGTCGTGGGGCGAGCCTGCCGTCGCGTTCCTCGGCTCGTTCCGCGGCGATCTCGCGGACGCCGACGCGACCTTCGACACCCTGCGGGAGGGCGCGACGCCGATCGCTGACCTGAGCGGGCCGATGGCCTACATCGATCTGCAGTCGATGCTCGACGAGGACTACCCGGACGGGCTGCGCTACTACTGGAAGTCGGTCTTCCTCGACGACCTCACCGACGAGGTCGTCGACGTCATGGTCCGGTACAACGAGTCGGCCCCGTCGGCGCTCTCGACGATCGACTGCTGGCACCTCGGCGACGCGATCGCCGACGTTCCCCGGGACGCGACCGCATTCTGGCACCGCGACAAGCCGTACATGCTCACCGTCGAGGCGAACTGGGAGGACGCCGCGGACGACGACGCGAACGTGATCTGGGGCCGCGAGGCGTTCGCCGAGGCGCAGGCCCTGCCGGCCGCCTCGGGCCGCTACGGCAACTTCCCAGGGATGAACGAGGACCCCGCGAGACTGCTCTACGGCGACAACTACGATCGCCTGGTCGCGGTCAAAACCGAGTACGACCCGGAGAACCTGTTCCGTTCGAATCAGAACGTCGCGCCGCGAACCGACGCCGACTGATGGCTCTGTCTTCGTCGGCCGAGACCGCCGAAATTCGGATTTCGAACGGCGACGGCACCGAGCCGGGATACGGACGGATTCGCGCGCCGACGTCGCGACGTCGCGGTCGGGGAGAGCGGAGATGACCGCGTCGCAACCGGATCCGGTCGTTCGAACCGTCCTCGCCGAACGGAAAAAGCGGGGGATTCCTCCGTTCAGCGAACTCTCGGTCGCGGACGCGCGCCGGCTTCTCGCGGAGTTGTGGGCCCCGCCGGCGGACCGCGAACCCGTCGTGGCCGTTCGAGACGAGACCGTCGACGGTCCCGGCGGCGACCTGCCGATTCGAATCTACACGCCGGACGGCTCGCCGCCGTTTCCGGTTCTGGTCTACTGTCACGGCGGCGGCTGGGTGCTGGGAAGCCTCGAGACGGACGACGGCATCTGTCGTGCGCTGACGAACGCTGCGAACTGCGTCGTCGTCTCGGTCGCGTACCGCCTCGCGCCGGAACACCCGTTTCCGGCGGCCGTCGAGGATTGTTACGCGGTCGCGGAGCGGCTCGCGGAGATCCCGGAACTCGTCGACGGCGACCCCGACCGGATCGCGGTCGGCGGCGAAAGCGCGGGCGGGACGGTGGCCGCCGCCGTCGCGCAACTCGCCCGCGATCGCGGCGGTCCGGCGCTCGTTCATCAGGTCCTCGTCTACGCGCCGACCGATCGGTCGTTCGAGACGGCGTCGTACGACCAGAACCCGGAGTGGCTCATCTTCACGAAAGCCGACATCGAGTGGTCGTGGGACCACTACCTCGAGAGCGACCTCGACGATCGGAACCCGTACGCGGCGCCGCTTCGGGCGTGCGATCGCGATCTCCGCGGCCTGCCGTCCGCGACGATCCTGACCTGCGGTTTCGACGTCCTGCGCGACGAGGGGGACGCGTACGCCGACCGACTCGCCGACGCCGGGGTCCGGGTCGACCACCGGCAGTACGGCGATCTCGTCCACGGATTCATCGGCATGCTCGACGAGCCGGCGCTCCCGCAGGCGCGCGACGCGATCGCGGCCATCGGGCGGGATTTGTGCGCCGCTTTCGATCGAACCCGCTGACCGTCCGGTTCGGTTCCGATGCGCACGGCCGAAAGCGATTAAGTAGCCTCGTTCGAGAGGTGTACGTATGGTTACCTTCCTCTCCGGGGGCACCGGGACGCCGAAGCTGTTAGACGGTGCCGCTGCCGCGTTCTCGCCGGAGGAGATCACTGTCGTCGCCAACACCGGCGACGACATCGAACTCGGCGGGCTCTTCGTCTCGCCGGACGTCGACACCCTGCTGTTCCAGGGCGGCGGCGTGCTCGACCGCGAGACGTGGTGGGGGATCGACGGCGACACGCACCGGACCAACTCGGCGCTGCTGGACATCGCGTCGGCCGCGGGGCTGCCCGACGGTCCGCAGTACCTCCCCGCGGAGAAACAGACCGAGGGCCGCGACCTCGCGCGGTGGCGGCGCTTCTCCGGGGTCGCCGAGTTCATGACGATCGGCGACCGCGACCGGGCCGTCCATATCACGCGGACGAGCCTCCTCGACGAAGGACATACGCTGAGCGAGGCCACCCAGCGGCTCGCAGACGCCTTCGGGCTGACTGTCGACTTGCTCCCGATGAGCGACGACCCCGTCGCCAGCCTGGTCCACACGGAGCAGGGGCTCATGCACTTCCAAGAGTACTGGGTCGCCCACCGCGGGGAGCCGAGCGTCGACACCGTCGAGTTCCGCGGCTCTTCGAACGCCGACCCCGCGCCAGGCGTGCTCGAGGCGCTCGACGAGGCCGTCGTCATCGGGCCCTCGAACCCCGTCACCAGCATCGGACCGATGCTCGCGCTGCCCGGCGTCGCGGACGCCCTCAGTCAGACGCCGGTCGTGGCCGTCTCGCCGTTCCTCGGCGACGACGCCTTCTCCGGGCCCGCCGGGGACCTCATGGCGGCCGTCAACGCCGATCCGAGCACGGAGGGCCTGGCGACCGCGTATCCGTTCGCCGACGCCTTCGTGATCGACGAGGGCGACGACGCCGCGTTCGATCGGCCGACGGTCCGGACCGATATCGGAATCGACTCCCGCGAGGACGCCGCGCGCGTGATCCGGGCGGTTGAAGACGCGATCGACCGCGTGAACTAGTATGCCCTCGACACCGCCAGTCTCGTTCGCGCCGCCACTCGCCCTCGCGAGCCTCAGCGGCGAGGCCGACGCCGACTGGGCCCGGGCCGGCGCCGAGTACGCCGGCGCCGCCTTCCTCGGCGGCATCGCCCTCGACGAGGACGCGAGGGCGGCCGCGCGGGAACTGGTCGAGCGCGACAGAACCGAGTTCCTTCCAGACGATCCGATCGCCTTCATCGACGACCAGCTCGCGGCGCTGGAGGACGTCCCGATCCAACCGGCGTTCAACGTGCGGAGCGCGACCGTCGATCCGGTCGTCGACGCCGCCCGGATCTGTCGGGACCGAGACGCCTACCTCGAGATCAACGCTCACTGCCGTCAAGACGAACTCTGTGCGATCGGCTGCGGCGAGACGCTCTTGAAAGACGGCGAGCGCCTCGCGCGCTACGTCGACCGGGCGGCCGCGACCGGCGTCACCGTCGGCGCGAAGGTCCGCGCCGAAGTGCCCGGCGTCGGCCTGGCCGACCTGGCCCGCGACCTCGAAACTGCGGGCGCCGACTTCGTCCACGTCGACGCGATGGACTCGGAGTCGGTGATCGCCGACGTCGCCGACGCGACCGACCTGGTCGTGATCGCCAACAACGGCGTCCGCGACGACGAGACCGTCCGCGAGTACGTCGAATACGGCGCCGACGCGGTCAGCGTCGGCCGCCCCAGCGACAACCCGGTCGTACTCGAGCGCGTCCGCGACGCGGTCGAGCGCCACCTCGGCGTCGCGGCGAGCCGGTAAGCGCGTCCGTATCGGATGGGGTCGGTCACCGGGCGGTTCCGGCGGTCGGTTCGTGTCCGATCCGGGACAAACTATTTTGGTAATTTCAATCAACAGTACGGTATGGTCAACGGACCGACCAGGCGGCGATTCCTCACGGCGACGGGTACGACAGTCGCGGCGACCGGTCTCCTCGGGACCGCGAGCGGGGCCGGACCGGGCGACCGAAAGGGGAAGGAGACGAACGGCTCGAAGCCCACCCCCGTGCGGTACGCGGCGTTCAATGTCATGGAACTCGAGACCGAGCAGGTTCAGGAGCCGGGCGACGACCAGGCGCAAGCGGCCGCGCGGATCGTCCAGGAGGTCCGCCCGGACGTCCTCGTCGTCAACGAACTCACGAACAACGTCCAGGAGGGCGAGTACGCGGACCGGACGAACATCGAGGCGTTCGTCGAGAACTACCTCAGCGTTCCCCAACGCGACGATCTCGAGGGGATCGAGTATCCGCACACGGTCCAGCCGGAGAGCAACACGGGCGTCCTGCCCGAGGAAGACTTCGACTTCAACAAGGACGGCCAGGCGGGCCAGCGGCCTGGCGACGCGTTCGGGTTTGGCGAGTATCCGGGCCACTACGCGTTCGCCATCGCCAGTCGGTATCCGATCCGGGAGGACGACGTCCGCTCGTTCCGGAAGTTTCGCTGGACCGATATGCCTGACAACCTGCTGCTCACCGAAGACGAGGCCGGCGAGGACGCCGAACTCTACCTCACGCCCGAGGAACAGGAGGTGTACCGGCTCTCCTCGAAGACCCACATCGACGTCCCGTTCGACGTCGACGGTGACGTCGTCCACGGACTGTTCGCCCATCCGACGCCGCCGACGTTCGACGGCCCCGAGAACTTCAACGGCCGGTGGAACCACGACGAGGTCAGGTTCTTTGCCGACTACGTCGCGGGCGCGGACTACATCTACGACGACGACGGCACGGCCGGCGGTCTCGACGACGACGCGTCGTACGTCCTCATGGGCGATATGAACGCGGACCCGAACGGGGACCGGCCGCTGGATCCCGCGACGAAGTTCCTCTTCGACAACGAGGACTTCGAGACGCGTCGACTGCCGACGAGCCCCGGCGGCGCCCAGCGGGGCAACCCCTCCGCCACGCGGTTCGGCGGCGACTTCGAGGGCGTCGTCGAAGGGATCGACTACGTGCTCCCGTCACCGGATCTGTCGCTGCGCGGCTCCTCGGTCGTCTGGCCGAGCGACGACGCGAACAAGCGGGGCTTGGCGGACGACGTCGAGACCGCGTCCGACCACCGGCTCGTCTGGGCCGATATCGCGGTCTAGCGACGGTTCCGTCGTTCGGTCCTGTATCAGTAATTCCTCGAAAAGGATCGTTCTATCGCCGCTACAGCGGGGCGCCGACGAGGACGACCTTCGCGCGCTCGTCCCCGCGGTTGTGGATCTGGCGGGTCTCCTCGGCGTCCAGGCGGATCGCCTGGTCGGTCTCGAGGGTCACGGTCTCGTCGGCGTCGGTGAGGTCGACGTCGATCGCGCCCTCGACGACGTAGTAGATCTCCTCCTGACCGGACCCGGTCTCGTCGTGTTCCATGCCCTTCCCGTCGGGCTCGAGTTCGAGAACCGAGATGCCGAGCTCCTGGGCGTCGAGTTCGTCCTTGAGGAACCACATTCCGCCCCACTCCTCGTCGATTACGGACTCCGGATCGGTCTTGGCAACGGTGTCGTAGCCCATAGGTGACCGGTGGGGGCTTCGGAACTTAAATCGACGGGAGGGCGAACTCGCTTGCCGGCTGCGCCTTCCGCCCGCCGTCAGCGCCGACGCCAATCCCTACCCCTAAGCCGTCACGGCACACACGGACCGGTATGCGATCGTCAGCGGCGAACGCGGAACTGGCCCTGCTCCTCGAGGTTGCGGGGACGCCCAAACCGGGAAACGTCGACCGCCGGCGAGACCTGGCGGACCTGCGATTCGAACACTTCCTCGCCGGGGCCGTGGGGGCTCGCGAGGGACTCGGCCTGGCGGCTGACGGCGCGGCGGTCGGCCCCGCGTTCGAGCGCGCCGTCGAAGGAATGGCCGCACAGGAGGGGGGAAACACGCAGTTCGGGGCGCTCCTGTTGCTCGTCCCGCTCGTCCGGACCGCCCGCGAGGACCTGTCACAGCCCGTCGCGGAGTCGGTTGTCCGGGAGACGACCGTCGGCGACGCGGCGGCCTTTTATCGCGCGTTCGACCACGTCGACGTCGGCGTGGCCGATCCACCCGAGGACATGGCGGCCCTCGACGTGCGCCGCGGGTCGGACGCGGTCCCGGCCGTCGAGGACCGCGGGCTGACGCTGTTCGAACTCATGGAGCGGAGCGTCCCCGGCGACGACGTCGCCCGCGAGTGGGTCCGTGGCTTCGAGCGCTCGTTCGCGGCGGCCGAGCGACTCGTCGACGCCGACGGCCCAGTGACCGACCGGACCGCCGCGGTCTTCCTCTCGCTGCTCGCCGAGCGCCCCGACACGCTCGTCGCGACGCGTCACGACCAGGCGACCGCCGAAGAGGTGGCTGACCGCGCGGCGGCCCTCGTCGCGGACGACGCCCTCGAGACAGACCCCGAGGCCGTCGAGGCCTTCGCCGACGACCTCGTCGATCGTGGCGTCAATCCCGGCACGACGGCGGATATTACCGCGGCGGGACTGTTCATCGCGCTCGAACGCGAGGCGATCGAGCTATGAGCGACGATTCTACCGCGGCCTGGCCCGTCTCGCTGACCGGCGTCACCGAAACAATCGTCACGACGCTGGGTCCAAACGGACTGTGGAACGCCGCCGCGCTCGGCCTCCACGCGCCCGCCTGCGACGACGTAGACGTCGACGCCGACGATGCCGACGACCCCGCCACCGCGCGAGCGCGGACCTGGGGGAACACGCGCACCAGGCGGAACTTTCACCGGCGGGGCGAGGGGTACGTCCAGTTCGTCGACGATCCCGTCGTCTTCGCGGACGCGGCCCTCTCGATCGTCGAACGCGAGGAGCCGGTCCTCGAGTCAGCGCGGGCCTGGGTTCGCGTCACCGTCGAGCAGGTCGATTCCGGGACCGAGGGCGGCACCGACTGGGAGGAGTGGGAGCTACGACCCGTCGAGTCCCGGGTCGAGAGCGAGACGGTCCCGACGATCGACCGCGGATTCGGCGCCGTCGTCGAGGCGACCGTCGCCGCGTCGCGACTCGACGTCGACGACTACGACGAGGCCGCGCTCCGCGATCGGCTCGTATACTTCGAGTCGGTCGTCGAGCGGGCCGGCGGACAGCGCGAGCGCCTCGCGCTCGAGCGCGTGCGCGAGCACTCGTCGTGGTGACGATCGAAACACCGTCGTCCGGTTCTCGCCGTCGCGGCCGACCGAATCCCGGAGCGACAAAGAGAAAGGGATTAAGAGCCTCTGGACGGAACCACCCAATATGGCAATCAAACCGGCCTACGTCAAGAAGACCGGGAACCTCCTCCTGGAGCGGTACCCGGACGCGTTCACGACCGATTTCGAACAGAACAAAGAGAGCGTCGAGAAGCTCACCAACGTCGAGTCCAAGGGCGTCCGCAACCGCATCGCGGGCTACGTCACGCGGAAAAAGGGCTCGGAAGTTCCAGCGTAAGTCGGTATTCTCATCCTCGTAACGAGATCTCGACGACCGGCGAGCCGCGGGACTCGGTCCGACGTATCGAGTTTTGCCGCTGCGTAGCGCACCGGTCACGGGCTGCGGGCGACAGTCGGCGGCCGAAACGACAGGCAGCGGCCGGCGGGCGAACCGATCCGCCGTGAACGAAACCGCCGTTACGGCGGAACGAAAGCGGAGAGAACGTCGTGGTCAGTCGACGTCGGAGAAGCGGTCGCGGTATCGTTATTCGCCGAAGCCTGGTTCCATGTAGACCGCCGCGACGAACGCGACGACGGCGATCCCGAGGCCGAACAGGAGACCGATAACGCCGGTCAGAATGCCCAGCTCCCCGACGACCGGGAGCATGCCGTCGTTGTACCCCATCCAACCGAAAGCGAGTCCGACGAGCGCCGCGATAGCTGCGACGGCCGTCGCGCCCATGCTGAACCTGGTTTCCAGCAGGCCGCGGTCGCCGGTCGCGGTCGAATTCGTCATCGGAACCACCCCGCGCTGGTGGTCGGCTGCTGGACGATCCCCTTCGCGTCGCGATCGACCGACGCGGGCCGGGACCGGCCGGAGCCGGTCGCACGTCGATCCTGTCGGTAGTGCATCGGTCGCTAGGTGCCGCTCCGTTTTCTTAACATCTTCTATCCGTTCACGGCAGCGGGTGCCACGTCGGGGCGTGGGCGGTTCGGACCGCGACGGCGACTCAGGAACTCGAGCCTGAAACCGGTCGGTAACTCCGTCGGTTGACACGCGCTACCGAAAACCCAAACGGTTTTGCGGACACAACTCGGAGTGGCGGAAAATGGCAGTACGAGTAGGCGTACTCGGTGCGACCGGCGCCGTCGGACAGCGACTGATTCAGCTGCTCGATCCCCACCCGGACTTCGAGATCGCAGCGCTGACCGCGAGCGATTCGAGCGCCGGCAAGACGTATCGCCAGGCCGCGAAGTGGCGCGTCGACAGCCCCATCCCGGACGACGTCGCCGACATGACCGTCGTGGCGACCGACCCCGACGAGGTTCCCAACGACGTCGACCTGATCTTCTCGTCGCTCCCCTCGAGCGTCGGGGCGGAGGTCGAACCCCCGTTCTGTGAGGCGGGCTACGTCGTTTCCTCGAACTCCTCGAACGGGCGGATGGACGACGACATCCCCCTCGTGATTCCGGAGGTCAACGCCGAACACCTCGACCTGCTCGAGGTCCAGCGCGACGAGCGCGGCTGGGACGGCGCCCTCGTCAAGAACCCCAACTGCTCGACGATCACCTTCGTCCCCACGCTCGCGGCGCTGGCCGAGTACGGGCTCGAGAAGGTCCACGTCTCGACGCTCCAGGCCGTCTCCGGGGCGGGCTACGACGGCGTCACCTCGATGGAGATCATCGACAACGCCATCCCCTACATCGGCAGCGAGGAGGACAAGCTCGAGACCGAGTCCCGCAAACTGCTGGGCGAGTTCGACGGGGCCGAACTGTCCCACAACGGCATGGCGGTCTCGGCCTCCTGTAACCGCATCCCGACGATCGACGGCCACCTCGAGAACGTCTGGGTCGAGACCGAGGAGGACCTCACGGCCGACGAGGCCGCCGAGGCCATGCGGGAGTTCCCGTCGCTGGACCTGCGGTCCTCGCCCGACCCGCTCATTCACGTCTTCGAGGAACCCGACCGCCCGCAGCCGCGAATGGATCGGACCCTCGGCGACGGGATGGCCATCGCGGCGGGCGGCCTCCAGGAATCGCCCTTCGGACTTCAGTACAACTGCCTCGCGCACAACACGATCCGCGGCGCCGCTGGCGCGAGCGTCCTGAACGGCGAACTGCTGCTCGAGAACGGCTACATCTAGCAGGTCGAACAGTCAACGATCAGCGATCAGCGGGCATCGGCCGCCAGTCACCGGCCGGATCCGGTTCGAATGCTTCTCCATCGGTCGGCTTCCGAGTAGGACTGCCTGGTCACAATCGGCCGTTCTCAGACGCATCCCTTCCGCGGCGGGGCAGCCGATCCTTCCCACGCCATAGTATAACAATCCCTCGCGTCGAACCCCGATCGAGGGGGGTTCGTATGGTCCTCATCGTCGAGTACGAAATCGCGACGCCGATCCTCCGACGGACCGTCGAGGCCGTCTCGCGGATCGACATCGAGGAGATCTATCAGTCGGCGACGGGCGAAACGAAACTCATCGTCTGGATGTACGCCAGCGATCTCAACGGCGTCGAATCGGCGCTGGCGGACGACGAAACGGTCCAGTCGTTTACGCTCCTCGAAGAACGGAGCGATCGACGGCTGTATAGCGTGAGTCTGAGCGACCGCGGTGAGGAACATCTAACCTATCCCGCGGCGGCGGAATACGACATCGCGTACCTCGACATCACCGTCACGAAAGACACGAGAATCCGCGCTCGCATTCCGACACGGGATGCACTGATGGCGTATCGCGACCACTGTCGCGAGCGGGACATCCCGTTCCGAATCCACCGCATTTTCAGCGAATCGGACGCGATCGGCGACCGATACGGCGTCACCGAGCACCAACGGGAAGCCCTCCTCGCGGCCCTCGACGAAGGGTACTTCGACGTCCCGCGGGAGACGACGCTCTCGGCGATCGCGGCCACGCTCGACATCTCAGACCAGGCGCTGTCCGCTCGCCTCCGTCGCGGCCAGGCGAACCTGCTCCAAAACACGTTACGAAAACCGGATGCCCCGGATGAACCGGGTGAATGGGACCCGTCTTAAAACGTTGACCACCCAATCGTGGTCGTTTCCCCCGTCACGCCGCTAACCGAGGTATGGAGATTGAAAGCGCAGCCGTCGAGTCACCGCCGCAGGACGGAATCAGCGGGTCCACGTACCGCGCCGACGCGGAGCAACCGCTCAGCGAGGCGGTCATCGACGCGATCGCCACGGAGTCGGGGGTCGACGTCCTCGAACTCGCCGACGAATTCGGACCGCTGTACGACGTGATCGACCCGTCGGCGCTGGATTCGCTGTTCCAGTCCACGGGCGCCGCGGACCGTTCCGTCGGGACCGTCACGTTCGACTACGCGGGGTATCGGATCACGGTCGACCAGGCGGGCGAGGTAACGCTCGCCGAGCAATAATCGGGTTTTCGAGGCGGCAGTCTCGGCGCTGCAATACCGGACGAGAGACCTGGCTGTGGTAGCTGTTCAATGTTCGATTTTCGATTCTTCGGTCCTCAGCGGTAGTGGCATCGTCGGCCGCCGGTCGTCAGTCGCTGGTCGTCAGACACCGATCGCCGATCAGGCGTCGGTCCGCGGCAGGGCGACGACCGGGACCGCCGCCTCTTTCACCAGGCGGCGGGCCACGTCGCCGGCGAGCAGGTCCGCGAATCGACCCCCCTTGCGGGGCTCGAAGACGACGGCGTCGACGGCGCGGTCCTCGGCCGCCTCGAAGATCCGTTCGACGACGTCGGTTCCGAAGAGGATCGCCGTCTCGACCGTGCCCGGCGCGTCCGCGAGCGGGCCGCGGGCGCGCTCGAAGATTTCTCCGGCGTACTCCTCGCGCTGCTCGACCGAGGCCTTGTCCGGCGCGCCGTCGGCCTTCTCGATGACGTTGACGACGACAACCGTACTCGACGGCTCGAGGTACGGCGCGAGCGCCGCGGCCGTCCGCTCGCCGTCGTCCGGATCGGCGACGGGGACCAGGATCGTCCCGTCGAACGAGAGCGTCATCGGTGTTCACCTCGCGGGGATCCGATCCGACCGCCTGATGACTGGCTCATAGCCCCCGATTCGGGCGGCAGAGTGAAAAAACTGCGTCGCCGGATCAGACGCCGAGCGAGCGCCGCGATCGGACTGCGGCGACCGTCAGGGCAACACCTGATTGCGCAGTTCCGCGTCGCGTCCCTCCCCGTCGAACCGACGGGCGTTCTCGGCGACGATGTCGGCCAGGCGCTCGTAGTACTGCGGCGTGTGGCCCGCGTTATGGGGCGTGATCTGGACGTTCTCGAAGGTCCACAGCGGGTGGTCCTCGGGCAGCGGTTCGGGATCGGTGACGTCTAAGGCAGCCCCGCGGATCCAGTTCGAGCGCAGCGCCTCGACGAGCGCGTCGGTGTCGACGACCGGCCCGCGGGCGACGTTGACCAGCACCGTGTCGGGATCGATCGTGACGAAGGCGTCGCGGTCGATCAGCCCCTGGGTCGTCTCCGTGAGCGGACACGCGAGCACCAGGTAGTCCGTCCGCGCGAGGGCGTCGTCGAACGCCTCCCCCTCGAAGCCGATCACCTCGTCCGTCGGCCCGCCCTTCTCGGGGGAGTACCGCACGCCGATCGTCTCGACGCCGAACGGCTCGAGGCGCTCCGCGACCGACCGCCCGATCGCGCCGAGGCCGACGATCGTCACCGTCGAGCCCTGCAACTCGTGGGCCTTGTAGTGGCGCCACTCGCGGCGCCGTTGGCGGCGCGCGCCCACGTGAAACCGCCTGGCGAAGGAGAGGATCGAGCCGAGGACGTGCTCGCCGATGTTCGGGCCGTGGACGCCGGAGGCGTTGGTCACCGCGACGCCGCGCTCCTCGAGTCGATCGAGGGGGAGGTGGCCGGTACCCGCGTACGCACACGCGAAAACGTCGAGGCTCTCGGCGGCGTCGAGGAGGTCGTCCTCGAGGGTCATGCCGGTAACAAAGTGCGCGTCCCGAATCGCCTCGCGCTCCGCGGCGGGCGTTCGCGCGAGCTCGACGGTGCGATCGGGCAATCGATCGCGGATCGCGTCGGCGTACTGTTCGATCGGAATGCCGTGAGTCCCTTTTCGAAGCACCAGAACGTCGGACGATGCGGCCATACCGCTGTCGATGCGTGCGAGATACATCAATCAACACGATCGATGATCGGTCGGCAGTGTGCGAAACGAATACGACGACTACGGCACTCGCCGGCCGTCACCGTCGCCGGTCGATCCGTGACGTCCCGTCGGCCGGCTCGACCGCCCCCTGAACGCCCCCGATCGGTCGCGCGAGTCGCGCTTCGCGGCGACTACGGCGTCTCCGTTGCCGATCGGGCCGCAACGCGACCGCCGAATGTTTCAAGCGATTTAATACGGACGGATGAGACTCCTACGGAATATGGAACGCGTAGACGTCGCGATCGTCGGCGGCGGCCCCGCCGGTGCGTCCGCGGCGGAGCAAGCCGCCGCCCACGGCGCAGAGACGGTACTCTTCGAACAGGGGGTGCCGCGAGAGGATCGCGAGGGGCTGGGGCCGGACTCGACCGACGCCGCCGGGATGCTCGACTATTGGATCGACATTATGGGGTTCGACTATCGGGAAATTCCCGACGACATCATCCTGCAGGAACTCGAGAGCACGAAGTTCATCGGCCCGAACAGCACCGTCGAACTCGGGACGACGGGGATGGAGGCTAGCTATCCGAAGTTCGGCTACACCTTCCACCGCGCGCGGATGGACGACTGGCTCTACGAGCGCGCCACCGACGCCGGCGCGGACCTCCGCGTCGGGACCGGGGTCGCGGATCTCGAGACGGACCTCCGCGCGTCCGGTCCGAAGGGACCGACCCACACGCTGACGCTCTCGAACGGCGACGAACTCGAGGCCCAATACGTCGTCCTCGCGGACGGCCCGCAGCGCCGGATCACGCTGGAGGCGCTCGACCAGTTCACGCCGCCTGGCCGGAGCGTCTCGGACTACCTCTCGCCGCCGGAAGCGAACCACATCGCCTATCAGGAGTACCGGGAGTTCCCCGAGGAACTGTTCGAGGAGTTCGAAGACCGGCTCAAGTTCTGGTGGGGATACATGCCCGGCGAGACGGCCTACCCCTGGGTCTTCCCGAACGACGGCACCGTGGCCCGCGTCGGGCTGACGATGCCGATCGGGATGGAACTCGAGGACGTCGACGATCCCGCCTCCTACAAGCTCCTGCGGCCCGACGACGACCAGATCCCCTCGGGCGCGGAGTACATCCGACGACTCTTAGAACAGGAGTACGGCGACGAGTACGACATCGAGGAAGACATCCCCCGCGTCGAAGACCGCGGGAAGTCGAAAGGGACCGAGACGTACCCAATCTCCTCGACGCGACCGATCGACTCGCCGGTCGGCGCCAACATCGCCGTCGCCGGCGGTGCGATGGGGACCACTTCCGCCTTCCACGAGGGCGGCTACCACGTCGCCGTCCGCACCGGGAAAATCGCCGGCCGCCTGGCCGGGACGGACTCGCTCGAGAACTACAACGATCTCTGGAAGCGCGCGATCGGCGACGAGATCCTCCGCAACGTCGCCTTCGCCGATATCGTCGAGGACTACGGTCCCGACGACTGGGACTGGGCGTTCGACACGGTCACCGACATGCAGGGGACCAGTACAGATAACGTCCTGATCTCCAAGAAGTACTCCGCGGGCCTCGACGCCGCGAAGATCCTCGCGACGTACAAGCGCCGGAAGTTCACGTACCGCGACGGCGGCTACGTCCAACTCTCGGAAGACGACTACTTCTACTGACCGCGACGCCGGCCGTCGGCATCTCGCCGACGGCGCCGGTACCGGTGCCGTACTCGGCGCCGTAATCGACGCGTAATTGTCCGTGCGCGGCGATCCTTTTTCGGGCTCGACGTGGAAGAACGGGTATGGGCTCTGGCTCGAACGCGGATCCCCCCGACGAGCGCGACCACCAGGTCGAACCCGACGGCGCAGGCCACGGTCACGGTCCCGACCACGGCCGCGGCGTCCCCGATGACCAGGCGCCCGAGGAGTACGGCGACCACCGCGGTCGCGGGGACCACGACGAGGACGAGCACGAACACCGGAGCCGCTGGCCGCTCGTCGCCGCCGTCGGCGCCGGCGGGCTCTACATCGGCGTCGCAATCGCCATCCTCGGCAACGAAACCGATCTCATCCCGCCGCTGATCGGCGTCGGCCTCGCCGCCGTCGGGTCGATTATCCTGCTGGCCGGCGTTGCAGGCTGGGTCGACCAGGCGTTCCTGGCACCGACCCGCGACCCGCAGGGCAATCCCAAGGCCCGCGAGTCGTACGTCTCGACGACGCTGCTGTTCCTCGGGACGGACATCTCGACGTTCGGCGCCCTGTTCGTCTACTACTTCTTCGTCAGGATCGGCACCTGGCCGCCCGAGGAACTGCCGTCGCTGGTGGGGTCGCTCGTGCTCGTCAACACCGCGATCCTGATCGCCAGCAGCGTCACCTTCCACTACGCACACGAGGCCTTAGAGCACGACAACCGGCGGCGCTTCCTCGGACTGCTCGGGGCGACGCTCGTGCTCGGCGTGGTCTTCCTGGCCGGCCAGGTCTACGAGTACTACGAGTTCGTCATCGCGGAGGGCTTTACCCTCTCGAGTGGCATCTTCGGGAGCGCCTTCTTCGGCCTGACCGGACTCCACGGCCTCCACGTCTCCCTGGGCGTCGGCGGGATCGCCGTACTCTGCTGGCGGGCGCTGCGGGGCCACTACGGGCCGGACCGCGACACGTCGGTCGCGACCGTCTCGCTGTACTGGCACTTCGTGGATTTCGTCTGGCTGTTCCTCGTGGCGGTCCTCTACGTCGGCGCGTCGATGTAAGCGCGAACAGCCGGCAACCGGACCCCGATTCCTCACGGGTACTCGTCCGGATCGAAATCCGTCTCGAGCACCTGCAGCTCCGACGACTCGCAGTCGCAGAAATCGGGCTGGCCGAGTGGCTGGACGCTGCCGTCGGGCCAGAGTTGCACGATGCCGATCTCCCCGCAGCGGTCACATTTCGCCGCCGCTCGCCGTTTGTCCTCGGAATTGCCCACGGGTTTTCCTCGCGGAACCGTGGTACTACAGCCACCGACGAAAAACCCCGGTGACCGACCGATCGCCCGCCACGATGGGGCGTCCGCGTCCGAGACAGTCACTCGCCGGCTGCAGTGCCGGACTCGAGTCCGACGGTGACGAACCGGTCCCCGTCGGCCGCCGGCGAGCCGCGGACGGTTCCGAGTTCGATCGCCTGGTCCGCCTCGACGGTCGCCGCCGGGGTAAAGAGGAACGCCCGATACGACGGCGCGTGGTCGTACGCGATCACGTTGGCCTGGTAGACCTCGTCGAGCCGATCGGCCCGCCAGTCGAGTCCCGCCTCGACGACCGTGGCGCGCCGTTCCGGCGTGAGCTGATAAGGGTACATCACCCCCTGCTTGACCGGATCATCGTCGGACTCGCCGGATTGCACACCGACGTTCGTCGTCGCGCCGCCGGCGCCGACGAGCGCGCCCGTCGACAGGGCACCGTACTTGACGAACGATCGGCGGGACGTCGACCGGAGTGAGTCATCGCTCATACGCTGGTCCCCGACCACCGTGGTCGGAATAAGAGTTTGCCATGATTACACAACGAGTGATCGCTGATCTCCCGCCCGAGAAGGGGATTATCACTGTTTCTACAGCGAGATCTGAGTAGTTCGTATCAGTTAATTATCAGTCGATAACACGTTCAGTACCGATCGTAATAGCCGTTTATCTCGCTTGCCGTGGGCCCGGTGAATGGATGTTCTTTCAAGAACCGGAGCTCCAGTACGAGGTCACTGTCGAAGAACCGGATCCCCACTTCGCGAAGCTCCTTCAGCAAGCGATCGGCGGTCAGGAAGGCGAGATGCGCGTCGCCATGCAGTACATGTTCCAGGCCTGGGCGCTGCCCGAGGAGTACGAGGCGTATCGGAACCTCCTGATGGAGACCGCCGCCGAGGAACTCGGTCACATCGAGATGCTCGCGACCGCGGTCACGAAGAACCTCCGGGGCTCACCGACGGAGATGAGTGACGAGGCCCAGGAGACGGCGGCCGCCGCGGCGTCGATGACCGGACAGAATCCGCGCCAGTTCCTCTCGGCCGGCCAGTCTGCGATGCCCGTCGACAGCAACGGCGTCCCCTTCACCGGCGGCTACATCGCCGCGTCGGGCAACCTCGCCGGCGACCTCTACGCGAACGTGATGGCCGAGGCGACCGGCCGCACCCTCGCAACCCGGCTGTGGGAGTACACCGACGACCCCGGGATGAAGGACATGCTCTCGTACCTGATCGCCCGGGATACCATGCACCAGAACCAATGGCTCGAAGCCCTCGAAACGCTCGAGGACCCCGTTCCGGTCCCCGCGAGTTTCCCGCAGGAAGAGGAGAACCAGGAAGTCAATTACACGTTCATCTCGACCAGGCGCGAGCCGCAATCCGATCCCGGCTACCCCTGGACCGAGGGCGAGTCGCCGGACGGCAAGGGCCAGTTCTCCTACGCCGCCGAACAGCCAGGCGACGGCGAAGTCGTCGCCCCCGAGCCGGATCCGATGACGAACAACGAGCCCAACAGGACCGACGAGACCAGCGAGACCGACGCGTCCGAGGAATAACGCCGGCCGAGACCGTCGCCACGTCGCTCCGAAATCGGGTAGTCGGCCGTCGACGCTCCGATCAGTCGGACCGCTCGCGTCGCATCCGCTCCTCGAAGCCGGCCATCCTCCGGTAAATCGGCGGCGTCAACACCCCGACGATCCCCAGAAGGATGGCGATGCCGCCGAGCGGGAACAACAGCGGCTGCACCTCGAGACAGGAGTTCTGTGACGTGATCTGGACGTAATAGCGGTCGTCCTCGTAGGGGACGATCGCGCCATCGAGTAACGTCTCCCGGTTGGGCGACTCGCCGTTGATGATCCCCTCCCGGAGCGGACTGTCGATCGCCTCCTCGAGAGCCTCCCGCTCCGCCTGCGAGAGTTCCTCGGCGGGCAGTTCCTCGACGGTCTCTAACCCGCCGTCGTACTCCTCCACGGGTGTCGCCGTGATACCAGGCGTCCCGCAGAGACCGAGGCCGTCCTGAATGACGACGTAGCCGCCGACGATCGAGAGCGGGATCCCGAGGGCGATCAGGATGACGCCGAGAAAGGGGGCGGCGTAGGTCAACAGCAGCGACTCCGAGGACGCGGTCGGTTCGACCGGTCCCATCTCGTCGGTGGCCGGCGGTTCGGTCGCGTCGGGAGCCGGCTCGCCGTCGTCGCTCATTCGTTTTCCCCCGTCGACGGACGACGCTGGCGACCGCCGAGGTACGCGATCGTGCCGGCGAGTCCCAGCCCGTAGATCCAGTGAGCGAGCAGGACGAACAGGAGATAGGTCACCAGCTCGAGGCCGGTCTGGTCGGTGTGGAAGGCGAGCGCGAACCCCGAGGCGATGACCGTCGCGTACCACAGCCCCGTGATGAGGGTGAGTTCGCCCGGCAGGTACTCGCCCAGCGACAGAAACAGCAGGGGCCAGACCGTCATCCCGCCGATGAGGAAGAGCCCGTACCCGAGCCCGAGATTTGCCGGCAACCCGACGAACGTCGCGAGCGTCGCGAAGGCTTCGAGGTCGAACGCTCCCAGAACCACCGCGACGAGGAGCACACCGGTCATGAGGACCGTTCCGATGAATCCACCGAGCGCGCCCGTGCCCGCGTCGTTCCCGGCTCGCCTGGCGACCGGTTTGATGCGACCGTACAGCGACAGCGGGCGGTCCTCCTGGGCGGGGACGTACGAGGGCCGGACCTCGTCGGGTTCGCTCGGGGGCACCCCGCGCTCGCGCTCGAGGCGATCCTCGAACCACTGCCACTCGGGCGTGAACTGCTCGGTCGCCTTCAGCTCCCACGGGTCGGCGGTCTCGATCGGCGTGCCCCGGAAGTACGACCAGAGCATGTTGTACAGCCACATGAGGACGCTGATGCCGATGAGGAAGGCGCCGACGGTCGCGACGATCTGCAGAGCCGAGAACTCGGCGGGGTAGGTCGCGTATCGGCGCGGGAGTTCGAGGAAGCCGAGCGCCATCAGCGTCATGAACGTGACCGTGGAGCCGATGACCAACAGCACCGACTGGAAGATCGCGAGCCGGCGGTCGTACATCCGGCCGGTGAGCATCGGATACCAGTAGTAGCTGGCCGCGAACATCATGAGCGGGATGATCCCCATGAGAATGAGGTGGAAGTGGCCGACGACGTAGTAGGTCCCGTGGTAGATGATATCCACCGGAATGACCGCGAGGAAGATGCCGGTGACGCCGCCGACGATAAAGAGGCCAATCGAGCCGACACAGAGGATCGTCGGCGCGGCGAGTCTGACGTCGCCGTTCCACATCGTGGTGATCCAGTTGAACACCTTGATCGCGCTTGGGACGGCGATGGCGATCGAGGTGGCCATGAAACTCGCCCGGATACGAGGGTCGACCCCGGTCACGAACATGTGGTGGGCCCAGACGGCGAACGAGAGCACGCCGATGGCGATCGTCGAGTAGACGATGAACTTGAATCCGAACAGCTTGCGCCCGACGAATTTCGGCAGGATCAGGCTCATCAGTCCCGTCGCCGGCAGGAAGATGATGTATACCTCGGGGTGTCCCCAGAACCACAGCAGGTGCTGCCAGAGGATCGGGCCGCCGCCCTCGACCGCGAAGAAGGTCGTGCCGAAGTTACGGTCGAACAGCAACATCAGCAGGGCCGTCCCGAGCAACGGGAACGCAAAGAGGATGATCGCGCTCGTGATGAGCATGTTCCACGAGAAGATATCGAGGTTCGCCCACCCGATCGACTCGTCGCGTTCGTAGATCACCGTCGTGATGAAGTTGATCGCCCCGATCGTCGTCGCGATGCCGCTTAGATGGAGCCCCAGCAACAGGAAGTTCGTCTGCGGGTTCGGCGCCAGCGACAGAGGCGGATACATCGTCCATCCGATCGCCGGCTCCTGGAATGCGGACAGGAGCGCCAGGCGGTCCGCCGGCACGACGACCGCGAGTACCGCGCCCGTCACCTCGGCGACGATCCCCAACCGAGCGAGCAACAGGGACGGTGGCAACAGCCAGAACCCGATGGCGTTGAGCCGCGGAAACGCCATATCGTCGGCTCCGATCAGCAGCGGCAGGAAGTAGTTTCCGATCCCGAAGAACACCGGCGTGACGAAGAAGATCAGCATCGTCAGCCCGTGCATCGTAAACAGTTCGTTGTAGGTCTGCTCGGTCCAGATGTCCGCCGCGGGGGTCAGCAGATGCGTGCGGATCATCATCGCGTCGATCCCGCCCCAAATCGCCGCGACGGTGCCGAACGCGATGTACAGCAATCCGATTTCGCGGTGGTTCGTCGTCGTCGTCCAGCGAATCGCGGCCGCCTTCGCGTCGCTCAGGCTCAGCCGCCGCTCGCGACCGACGGCGTAACCCCCGTCCGGCGACGGCTCGGCTCGCAGCCGGCGCGCCAGGCCGACCGTCAGAAGGCAGAGAAGGACGACGGCGCCGAACAGCGCGACCTCCGCGAGCGCACGGTTCATCGTCGCCCGACACCTCCGGTAGTCCGATCGCACCGCTCGTCACCGTACATAGCCGGGAACTCACCATCGACCCAAATAAAGATGAACTGATAGATGCGTGACTATCATCGGTATTGAAACGTTTTCTCGCATACTCCCCGCCTAAACCGGTATGAGTTCGTGACTGTTCACTTCACGACGAACACTGTATTTCACGCGGGTCGTTGAACGCCCGTCCAATGGATCCCGGTAGCCGTCGCCGACGCGCGATCGTCGCAGTCGTAGCCGCGGCTGCGAGTTTCCTCGCGCTGACCAGTACGGTCGCGGCGCAGTCGCCCAACCGTGAACTCATCGACGGACTCGAGTACCAGTTACTATACGTCGCCTTGCCGCTGACGCTGTTCGTCCTGATGATCCTGGTCTACGCGGCCGTCAAGTTTCACGACAACGACAACCCGCAACCGACCACGGAAGATCCCGCCCTCGAGATCACCTGGACCGCTGCGACGGCGATCATCCTGCTGTTCGTCGGGCTCTCCGCCTACAGCGTGCTCGTCAACCCCTACGTCTCGCCGTCGCAGGCGAACGATGTCGAGACTAACGGGAGCCAGGAGGGGCTTGAATCGATCGAGGACCTCCCCGAGACCGATGACGAGGTGGTCTACGCTGAGGGCTATCAATGGGAGTGGCAGGCCACTTACCCGGGGACGAACGTTACGACCGAAAATGAGATCGTCATTCCGGCCGGCGAAGACGTGACCTTCTGGCTCACCAGTGGCGACGTCATCCACTCGCTGTTCATCCCAGACCTCGGCGTCAAACAGGACGCGTTCCCCGGCGAATACACGCGCGCACGGACCACCGTCGACGAACCAGGCCGCTACGACGCAGTCTGTGCCGAGTTCTGCGGCGCCGGTCACTCGCGGATGGACGCCGACGTCGTCGTCGTCGAGCGCGAAACCTACGACCAGTGGCTCGAAGACAACGACGGCGACGACGGGGACGGAGACAACGTCACCGAAGCGCCGGTCCCGGGCTGAGACACCTTCCGTGAGCTGTAAGAGTTAAACGTAGTACGTGCCTAGGTGGGAATGCGTGCCTTCAGTCCCCGTCCGAGCCAACCCATTCGGGTGCGATGACAGCACGGCGAACCCGGGCACGCGACAGCCGTACTCGGGGACACAGTCCCCCGCCCGGCACGAGGGTTAGCCAGCCGACGCGGCACGCCGCCACGGGATGAGGCTGGACGTTAGTGTTCCGGGCGACAAACGACATTCGCAGAGCGGCGTCTCTAAATCTCGACCGGTGATCCCGTAGATTGTGTTTTCCACGTTACCTTCGAGGCCCGTACTGGCGAGCTTATCGAACACCTTTCGCGCTGAAAGAACCCGCTACCAAAAGTCGTTACAGTATCAGCCGGTTAGTCCGATAGAACGCCCCTCTCTATCACTCGTCGCTCGTCGGCTCCGTTACCGGATCACTGTACCGGAACGAGCGCGGCGCATCGCTGTCAATCTCAATCGGTTCGACCTCCTCGTCCTTCCGCGCGCGTTCGACTGTCTCCCGTATCGCCTCGAACCGCTCACCGACGCCGATCTCGTCGTTTCGCCGATCGTAGGTGACCAATCCGTGGTCCGCTAGTCTCGGAACGTGTTTATGAATCAACGACACCGTCACCGCTTCCACCAACTCCGCTGACTCGCCCTCGATCGACCCCTCGTGCTCCCGGGCAGCGATTCGCTGTCCCAACTCGTCGACGGTCGCCTGGTCGTACTTGAGGAAGTAATACAGGACGTACCGACGGCGAGCAGCAGACAAGAGGTCGTACAGAGTATCGAGATCCGGGGACGGAGCGTCTACCCCTGTATTCATGTCATGACTTTTCAGACACAACTGGATAAGGGCCGCTCCAAAAATATTTGGTGTCTTTCGATGAAATGCGGTATTACTATTCGCTAAGCGTTACTACGATCCGGCGCCAGTGACCGTGTCATCACTGGTTGATTTTGAAGATATGCAAGAAACCCCTCACGGCCACCGGAGCGGTGGCTGGCGAGGGGGAATGGATGGAGAGTATGAGTGGATGGCGGCGAATCGGAGTTTCCAGAGGCTCGCGCACTCCAGTACTGGCCGATACGCAGGCGGGCTTATCGTCCGTGTTCGGGATGGGTACGGGAGGAACCCCGCCGCTGTGGCCGCCTCAATGCCGATTCACGGAATCGAACCGTGAGTAGACCATAATCGGTGGTGTGTCAAAGACCGTAGTGTACGTGTAGTCCAGTTCGCGCCTGGACCCGTTTCCGGGTACCAGATCCAATGCGATGTAGTGTATGAGTGTGTGGCTCGATCAGTTAGTGCTCGCGGGCTCAACACCTCGTTGCCTTGGTGCGTACAC